>NC_021184.1:1572500-1755000 GCF_000233715.2 Desulfoscipio gibsoniae DSM 7213 | reverse complement strand
ACTATTGCTTACCATTATTGCCCTGACTTGGTTTTTTGCGCCGCCGCCGTGGCAGCGACATTTGTTATGTTATCACTTCGGAGGCTTTTGTGCAACAGGTAATTTTGGCCAGCTAAACTTAACAATAAGCAACAAGATCAATGGTTTAAGTAAATTAATTACTACCGGGTACGGCTTTCTACATGCAGAATAGCAAAAGCAACTCAAGCCGCCAATTGACGAATGTCCAATTACCATATATTAAATAATAATTCGTAACTATAGCTTTACAGGTATATGCCCCTTTAATTTTATTTCTTGAGTGTTCACCTTGCAGCTTAAAGCATAAACTTCAACACCATTATTCTTAGCAGTGCGCAAAGCCTGCCCAAAAGCAGGATCACAAATGTCATTTGGCTGAAAATAAACTCCATCCTCTCTTTGCACTATAAAAATAACCGCTGCCCGAAATCCCTCGTTCCGGGCCAGTGAAAGTTCCTTAAGATGCCTGGTACCACGCTTGGAAGGCGCATCTGGAAAACGGGCTTCTCCTTTTTCCACCAGGGTCACTGATTTTACTTCCACCAGGCATTGATAATGGTCATCAGATCCAAGCCCAAAATCTATCCTCCCATCCCTGTAGGGGAATTCTCGGCGTAATAATGTAAATTCATTGAATTCCGGTAACGCGCCCTTCTTAATAATATGATGGAAAAGTCGGTTGGGCAGCAGAGAATCAATGGATACCAGGATGCCATTATGCTTTACTAACAGCAGCGTAAATTTTGTACGCCGCGTCACCCCACTAAAAGGTTTAAGATAAACAATGGCACCGGGCACCAACAGCTCACGCATCCTGCCCGTACTGGGCACATGAGCCGCTACCTCCCTGCCAGCCAAATCAACCAGAGCCATAAATCTATTTTTTCGTTCTATAAACGTTCCCTCAATTAATTCTTGAGGCAGTGATAAATAGCACAAACCATACCATCTCCTTGATCCTGTTCTTTAGTACACCACACTGAATTAAAGCCTGAATGAAAGCTATCCCTTTTCCTGCCCACCAGACATCATTTCTACGCACGCATTCGTCCCAAAATTAATAAATAATTGAATTATGTTTAGCAAATACTATTTTGAGAATTACTCAAAAGCATTAATTAATTAGCTGCCCGCATGCATAGTTGAAAGAAGGAGTTTTTTTATGTCTATATTCAAACTACCTCAGTTGGTAGAAGAACTCCCATCCGGGGAAAATGCTCTATGGAATAGAATTTATGAAATTGATATATTGCAGAGCAAACATGAATTGGTTTCGGGTATCCACAGCTGGGTTGAAGAAAAATTTGGAAGCGTGTCGGAGGTGGAAAATCAGAAAATCATACGGATGACTAATTTAATAACCGGAGAAGGGGCATTGTTTAATAACCTCCGGAGTAAGCGACCCATGACACACTTTCCTAACAGGGACCTGGATTCCCTGGTGGAGGAACACCGGCAAGATTGCCCTTTTTGCTCACCGGAAGACCGGACCCCCAGGGATAGTTTCGGGCGCATCCGAGGGAAATATTGCCTTACAGCAGCCAACCTGACCAAATATGACGGTTATCACAGCTTAATCATACCCCGGGAGCATCACCCGCTACGGTTCAACGAGGACATGGTGGAGGATTATTTCCGGGTGGCGGTCAGATGGTTCCAGGAGGTGAAGTCTTACGCATCCAGGGAGTATGGCAGCAGCGCCACGCTTTACCCCTTCCTAATGTGGAACTGCCTTTGGCCTGCCGGTTCTTCCGTGGTACATGGACATCTTCAGCTGACCGTGACCCCAAAACGCCATTATCAAAAGGTTGAACAGTTGCGGCAATGCAGTCTCCTGTATACACGTAAATATGGCAACAACTACTTCCAGGATCTGTTTGCCCTATACAAAGCACTGGGACTAGGTTGGGCCAAAGGCGAATCCCGCCTGCTATCTTTACTTACCCCCATTAAGGAAAAGGAAATTTGGATATTATTGCTCCCGGGGCCTTCAACCTTTGATAAACTCGGTCTGGTTGGCAGGGCGGTATGCCATGTGCTTAACCGGCTAAAACAGAAAACCCTGTTACAAAGTTTTAACGTAGCTGTCTACCTTCCACCTCTGGAGAGAGAAGCAGACGCCGGCGGTTGGAAAGAATTCCCTATAGTGGTCCGCCTGGTGGACCGCGGTGATGTATTTAACCGCACTGCCGATTTCGGCGCTATGGAGTTATTTGCAACCAGCGTTATCAGTTCAGATCCCTTTACTGTAGCAAGGCTATTACGACCATAATGCATGCTATGAGCTACCCCACTCAACCCTCCAGCTTGTCCAATAGTTTTAAGTAATTTAAAAGATGGGTAGTTATTAAAAAATGCTGGCGAACCCTTTCCCTGCCCGCCTCCATCATCTCCTGGGCCAGGGTGGGGTTTCTCAGCAGTCGTAATACTTTTTCGGCACATTCCTCAACGGTATCCACCAGATATCCGGTAACACCGTCTATAATTTGATATTTTATACCACCTACATTTCCCCCGATAACGGGTGTACCCTTCCACAACCCCTCGGAAACAGTCAGCCCAAAACCCTCCCGAAGGGATTTTTGCAGTATAACATCGGATGCAGTTTGGAATGCGTTTACTTCCCTGTTGGACACACCGTTAAAATTTGTTATCACTTTGATATCGTAGTCCTCACCGGCCCGCCTCAAAGTCCGGTACAGATAGTCCCACCCTTCAGGATCATCCGAAGCCATGGAACCTACCAGGGCCAGTTGAACGCTGGGATATTCTTTTTTCACTATTTTGTACGTATCAATAACACCTAATGGGTCCTTCCAAGGGTCAAACCGCGAAATTTGGGTAATTAGCGGTCTGTGGATGTCAACACCAAATCGGGCTATTATCTGCCTGGCATCTTCTACATCTAATTCTACATTCTTTGTACTCAAGGGATCTATTGACGGGGTAATGAAAGTAAGGTTTCGAAGCCTTTCTTTTTCCTGGACAAATTCCTCCATTGTAAAAATACAGGCGTCGTACTGCTTAATGTAATTATACAAAAAACGCCAGTAATCGGGATTTGGGGTTGAGGTATCAATATGACAACGCCAAACCCATTTGGCACCCTCCTTTGTTTTTGATCCCATAAACTCTATTAACGCCGCCGGCTGAGGATCGTGAATGATTATAAAGTCATAATCCCATTCATCAACAGCGGCAGCGTTTAATTCATTATATTTAAGATATATTTTTTTATCCTTTGGACTGAGGATACCTTCCTCTCCCTGTAGGCAATTATGAAATGCCTTGGTTACATTGTAAAAATCGTCGGCACCTTTAATTACCCACCAATCAATGTTTAACCCCATGTCCCGGGCCAGCGGCACCATGGAGTGAAGTATCTCGGCTACCCCCCCACCGTATGACGTAGCATTTACCATGGCTATCTTTTTTCCCTGCAATTTATTTACAAAATAGTCCAGTTGTGCTTTAGTGTCAGTGTTAATTATCTCCATGTAATCTTCATATTTTTTTACGGCGGTTGCTACAAGTTCCATGGGCATAACCTCTTTTGTCTAATTTTTATTACTTAATACGGATATACTTATTTTTGAAAAAAATACACAAGGGGCTATATATACTATGTTCAAAATGGGCGCAAATATTATCGACAGGGAAAAAAGAATCGTATCTTTCAAGGTTTTTGCCCACGATAAGCAGGCGGTTTCCGTAGTTGTCAAGTCGGGCGATAAAACAACCGAGTTTCCCATGGTTGAAGAAATGCCTTATGTCTACGGCACCACCATCGAAGGTACGATCGAGGGCATGGGTTTAGACCTTTTGTACAAGTTTAAATTAGACGGTGATAAAGAATACCCTGATCCTTATGCTAACTTTCAACCCTTCGGCGTGCATGGTTTCTCCAAGCTAGTCGACCACGAAACCTACCAATGGCGGGATGCCCACTGGTCAGGCAGAGCTATCGAAGAACTGGTGATCATGGAAATTCACGTAGGCACATTTTCAGATGCCGGTACTTTTGATGGCGTTGCCGAAAAACTGGACTATCTTTTGGAATTGGGAGTTAACGCCATCGAATTGATGCCCGTGGCTCAAACTCCAGGCAGGTGGAACTGGGGTTATGACGGGGTAAACCTTTTCAGCGTGAATCACAATTACGGCACTCCTGATGATTTAAAACACCTAGTGGACCGCTGTCACCAGGAAAACCTGGCTGTGATTCTGGACGTTGTCTATAACCATTTCGGTCCTGAAGGCAACTATTTACCGGTTTACGGCCCTTATTTCACCAGCAAACACGAAACACCCTGGGGGAAGGCTGTAAACTTCGACGACCTTTATAATGAGCATACTAGAAAAATGGTTTTGGATAATGTCCGGTACTGGCTGGAGATTTATCATTTTGACGGTTTAAGACTGGACGCCGTTCATGCCATTAAAGACGACAGTCCCATCCATATTCTCCAGGAAATAAGCCTGGTTGCTAAAAACTCTGCCAACAAGCAAAATCGAGAAAAGTTTGTTATCGCCGAAAGTGATGAAAATAATGCCCGTCTCATTACTCCCCTTGATAAAGGGGGCTTAGGCATGGACGCCCAGTGGATGGATGACTTTCATCATTGTATTCATACTGTATTAACCGGAGAGCGGGAAGGGTATTACATGGATTACGGTCACATCAAAGATTTTGAAAAAGTATATAAAAATTACTTATATACCGGTGCATATTCAAAATACTGGGGGAAAGCACGGGGAACAGACGGTTCCCACAACCCGGGAAAACAGTTTTTAGTGGCCATTCAAAACCATGACCAGGTGGGCAACAGGGCCAGAGGAGACAGGCTCTCAACACTGGTGGAATTGCCCTATTTAAAGACCGCCGCCGGATTGATGTTTTTTTCGGCCTACCTGCCCATGATTTTCATGGGCGAGGAATACGGGGAAAAGAATCCTTTTTTGTTTTTTACGGATTACCAGGACCCCTCTTTGCAAGAGGCCGTATCACGGGGGAGAAAAAAAGAATTTGCCGAGTTTAGCTGGGAAAATGTACCTGACCCCCAGGACCCGCAAACCTTTTATACTTCCAAACTAACTCCCCGCAGCCGGTGGGAAAGTCAGCACCAAATGCTTTTTAACTTCTACAAGGATCTAATCAGTTTTAGAACTTCACACCCCATCTTGAAAACCTTGGATAAGCATAAATTAAAAGTGGAAGTGGATAAAAACAGCCAGGTGGTCAGAATAACCCGCTGGAACCAGCATGCACAACTAATTGGTTTGTTTAACCTTGGAACCACCGATGTTGCTATCAAGGATTTTCGGAGCAGGGAGATATTCAATTCCCTGGGGGCGTCTTACGGTGGGAGTGATGAAGCCCAAGAAGGTATTTTGCGAAAAGGACAAATGATTATATTGGAAAACAAGCGGCCCGGCATTTAGCATAGTCTAGCAATCGCTAAACGCCGGGCAAAGAAATACATCGCCATTGCGTGCCGAAGTAAACGATCTTTCTATACCAATTATCGTTTAAAGAGCGGTTCATGGTCATCCACTTGCTGATCCATCCCAACAGGCACTCTCATTTCTTCCCGGTACCCGGAATTTTGCCGTTGCTCAATGGAGTTAAAGTATTCTTCAATGTCCTGCTCGCTCATGGCATCAATTTTTTCAATCATGGGCGGGAACATAGGTGGATAAATACCATACAGGTAATGATACATTTTATCCACAAGATATTCGGCATCCGGGCTTTCCGACCATATTGCTTGTATATAATCCGTGGCCATGTATACACCCTGTGCATATTCCTGTAACAACTTTAATAAAGCCTGCAATCCAGCCGGACCCCGCCGGTTAACGACAAACATCTCCCTGGCTTTGGCCACTGCCAACGCCTTCCATTGCTCAACAGGTTCGAACAAGGCATAGGCTGCCCGCAAATCCCCCCCTTTTTCCTTAGCATATTGATCCAGGCCGTATCGCAAATAGTTTAAGCGATTGTCAATGAATACTTTAAGAGTTTCACAAAGTCCCACAAAGTTTTGGGGATTGATCATTTTATACTGCCGGCTTAATATTAGATGAACTGGAAATTCCCGCAGTTTGCCCAGTAAAATATCAACCAGCAGATACCCAAGTAAACATGGGCGCTTTTGCCTTCCTTCCGTCGGTCTCCAACCCCAATTGCATGCCCTTTTCATCAATCGCAGGTATAGTATCGCCTGGCTATCGGGGCTTTCCCTGGCCAGGTCATACCCGGTTTCACCTAATCGCTCCACGTTAACCGAAATATTTGTGGATATACCCAAGTTATCAAGTAAATTATCAAATATACCACAGAAATATTTACCATTTTCCCAGAAAACATGGGGGTGCTCATATATCCCCGTTTTATGCGTATCATAACCTCCCACACCGGTAACACCCAGGGGAGGATAGTGCCCGTCAGCCCGCAAGATGAGTCTTATTTCAGGCGCCCAGGTAATTCGGTCAAACTTGATTTCAGGAAGTTTTTCAACCCCTTCACGAGCCAACACCTCATCGATATAACGGTCAGGAGTAACAAAATGCACCTTGTACTTGTCACCATGTTCGGCAAGTATCTCCTGCCAGGCTTTTTCGATTATTTCCAGGGCGATATCACCAAAATCCATCAACTCAAGATCCTGGACATACAGCAGCAAACCATTTTCAGGTGCTTTTTTTAGTTCGCGAAGCAGCACTTCCTTATAAATGTCCACTCCCGTATCCATGTCGATGGGATACTCCTCTTGCTCCCCGTATAGATATTCATTATCAAATACAGGAAAGTCACCCAGCATGTACCCCTGGGATTTTACATCATCCCTTTTTATCTTGGTAATTGGCCGCCAAATCTCCTGTGATATAGGGAAATTGCGAGGTAAAGCGATAATGTTCTTCCGACTGGTACGAATTAAAAATGGCTTATAAATGCAATCCCCTTCACCTATAATTTCAAATGGCACCTTATTTTCGTCAAGATGGGGGAATATGACATAATCAACATTTGCTCTTTCTATTGCTTCCATTTTCCCGTACACCAGAGAATCTTCCGGCGGAAACAGCCCGTTATACTTGGGGTAAGGCACCTCCATACAGTTATGTAGGTACTGCCTGTTCCAAACAATTTCCTGGGTAATTTCTTCGGGACGCAGCAGTGAAGCGTGAGCATGATGGGCGTGACCGTATATCGGGTAGAGCCTTCCCCTGCTGTAATCATTTTTAAGTCGGTCAAATACCCGTGGCATCACGTCTTTAACCTGGACCAAAAGCTCATTGGTATATTCAACGCACATGGGCGCGCCAAGGCGCTCCCCCATTTTGCTGCATAGGGAGTAGATATCACGCCCCTCTTGTTTCCTTTTTTTAAGATAATTTTCGTCTAAAAAAGATTCTTTCATGGGATTTTCTTCATCCAGGTAACTTAATAGGGTTTCCGGCAGATCCCAAAGCAGTTCATGAGCATGAAAAGCCATTATTACATATACATTTTTCATTTGGTCACCTCTGCTGGCAAATTTTTAACTCCTCCGCCGTAATGCCCCGCCCTGAAGGGGCGGGGTAGTTCAGGCCTGCTGGTATTTATAGATAAATCCGCTGTAAGGAGGCAGCACAAAGTGCTGTGCCGGCATGTTATCGCTGATTATAATGCTGTCTGCGTCCAATGGATCTTTGTTACCAACAGGCGGTAGGTCGTCAATGTGATCAATGTCACCCAGTTTAATCCACCGCCCCGGGTCAAAATGAACATCCACGGGAACATCGTGCCCTTCAAAGTTAAGCATAACCAGCAATTGTTGGGAAGCATTGCCGCTGTTGGTTTTCCACCCAATAACCCTTTTTTTGCCGCCCTTGTTGTCGCTCATCCAAGGGCCTACCAGCCAGTTAAATTTACCTTCATCGATGGGATTATAACCGCTAAGCCTTAGCGCTTCATACCTTTTTCTAAGATTGATCAGAGCCTTCGCCCACTGGTAAAAGCTATTGTTGTCATCGGCATACTTACTCCACCTTACTTTAATCCTATTCCTCTCCCTCTCAACGCCATATTCCTGCCCCATATAGATCATTGGCTGTCCCAGGGCTACCATGGTGGTCATTAGCCCCAGGCGGGCTTTTCTTTCTTTAATTTTGGGGTCCTGCAAATATTCACCGCCGGTGGCCACCTCAAACTGAACGCTGTTTTCGTCATGGCTTTCGCAATAATTAATAACATTGTTGGTATGGGCTGCGAATCTGTCTTTGCTGAAATAAATCATGCTGCCCAGGTTATCCGTTCCATTATCTACCCCCTCGAATACCCCCTCGCGCAGCAAAGCCTTTACTTTATCATGAAAAAGATTGGACCATTGGGCATAGCCGTTATATCCTTCTATGTTTAGGTCTTTTTCATTGGGTAAGTTTTCAGCAATCAGAATAGCATCAAGTTTGAAACCCTTATCCTTAATTTCGTGGGCCAACCGGTGCAGCAATTTATGATTTAAAAAATAGCTGTGGGTGGCATCAAACCGAAAACCGTCAATATGGTATTCCTTAATAAACAGTTTACAGGAATCAATGAGCATGTTATCCACTTCGTCTTTTCCCGTGGCCACTTTATTGCCCCACATTGTCTTACCGGCAAAATAAAAGCCGCCATCACCGGACCCATCGTCAATGAGGTTCCATAAAGGATTAAAGTCGTTAGAGGTATGATTGAAAACCTGGTCCATAAGTACGGCAAGGCCGTGCCGGTGTGCTTCATTAATCATTTCCCTAAAATCATCGGGAGTACCAAAGTCTTTTTCCACAGCCATGAAGGTGCATGGCTCGTAACCAAGTCCTTGCTTCATCGGCACTTCTGCCGTAGGCATGAGTGCCAGCGCGGTTATACCCAGCTTATCAAAATAGCCGTTCTTGATACGGTGGGTTACTCCCTTAAATGTTCCCTGCATATCTTCGGGTATTTCGGGATCGTTATCAGTAAAACCATAAACATTTAATTCATAAAGAATCAAGTCCTTAATATCCGGAGTTCTCCATTCCTGATCGGTCCACTTAAATTTCGTCGGGTCTACCACCACGGCATTGCGATATTTATAATCATCACTAAACAACCTTGTATAGGGGTCGGTTACATAACGTTCATTTTCAACCGTACCGCCCTGGATATAAAACTTATATTCAATAGGGGAATCCGTATCAGGACTAATTCTGGCCAGCCAAATATTGGGTTGGTAGTAATAACCCTGATAGAGATCCATAGGAATAAATTTATCCGGCTGCGGTAGAGGATGCGCGGGGCACTGCCAATCGTTAAAATTACCAACCAGGTAGACTCTTGCCGCACGAGGATGAAAAAAGCCGAAAACAACAGTCCCATCCGTCAATGTATTCGCTCCCAGCATTGAGGTCATACCAAGACCGGAAACGTCAGTTTCGGGAAGATAAAAATTTCCTTTTGGGACAAGGTGGCTGATTCGGCGGTAATAATCTTTAATATTACCCACTGGGGATGCAGGTCGAACATTATAAATATTGTGTCTGTCCGACATGGACCAGATTTCTTCCCCCAGATGCGCGTGAAATGATCTGTTAAATTTGTCCTCTTCCCATGGAACGTCCTCCCCTTGGCCGTCCTTAAATATAAAGTTGAAACTGCTGCGGTTATAGGACAGGTCATAATAAACCCCAAAATCATCACTGCCGCTGGGAGCCACTTCCCTTTCCAAAGTAGCCCCGTCACTTACCCACACCCACATAATCGGCTCCAAGAAACCGTTTTTGTTATCGTAATGAATTTTAACCCTGTGGTGCATAGCAACCTCCCTTAGATTTTTATGGTATATATTTTCTGCTATTTTGCACCCTCTATACATATTGATATATTTATTAACTTGCCAACATTGGAGGAGACTCTGGGAGGATAAAGAAATTTTAATGCTGATATAATGTTAAGGTCTTAATCAAGTAACAATGCATAATTATACCCACATAGTTGTTTGAATAATGCTGAAACTTCGGGCAGTTATATCATCTATAGATATTTACGCATTTTGCTATATCTTTATATTCTTTACCCAGAGATTCATATCTTCATAGCGTCCGCCAATATGACAGTTGTTAATAAATCTCCCCTTATACTCATAACCAAGCCGACACAGGGCAGCATTCATTCCATAAGACCCGGCCCGGGCAAGACTATATAAGGCAGCGATTTTTTGGACCCACATCTCTTTTTCCAGCAGCATTATTAAGTTGCTTAGCAGTCCTTTTCCCCTGTGCTCCGGCAATGTGGCACAGTCAGTGATCTCAGAGTTGCGGTTTCGATGATCTACTTCCGCGGAAGCTGCGCTGACCAAAATATCACCAACAAACACCCCGTAAAAGGTAACATGAGTCTGCATTACATTATGTACATACTCAATATCAAGCAAAGGACTGGGATAACTACTAAATGTATTCCTATACAATTCCACCAATTCATTAACATGTTCATTACAAATTTTTCGGGCAGTATAGCCTTCTGGCAATTCATTGATGCTTTCCGGATTTTTTTCCTTCTGAATTTTTTTTAATAACTCTTCCTCCTGTTCGCAGTTCAAACTATAGGAGCGTTCGGGATTAGCGAAACGGGAATAACATAATGCATCTTCTCCCTGGAAAAAAGCCGGAATGACTCCCTCCAGGACATAACCATGATTGTTTAACGCAATATCTTCTGTACCCCGAACGTAAAATATAATTTTACCCGATCGATTCATAGAGGCAGCCTCTTCGAGATAACATAGCACCTTTTTCCAATCATGCACCGTATAATCTAAAACCTTTAAGCGTTCATTGGTATGATCAATTAAAATTTCAATATAATTACCATCATTATCATTTTCTATAATCTTTTCATTAACGTACTCCCCCCTGTTACAGCTGCAGCAGGCTCGTTCCGTGGCTTCATGTGTAACCAGTCTTTCCATGTTACTTCCCCTTTCAGTTGCATCCTTTAATATGCTGAAGACGGCGCTTTTCTCTGATATTTCCCTTAGGTATCAAACTTATTTTGTTACCGGCAAACAATTTTTCCAGTCCAATTGGGTCAATTTTCCTTAAACGTTCACAATTGTCACAATCCACGCAGGATTTACCCTTCTCAGACGGTTCCGGATAAGCACAGACCACCCCTTCGTAATTCCGGAGCAAAACCTTTTCCTCTGACTGGGAGATCAAATACTGCGGAGCAACCGGAATTTTACCGCCTCCACCGGGAGCGTCAATTACATAGGTCGGCACTGCCAGGCCGGATGTATGCCCGCGTAAAAGTTCTATGATTTCTATCCCCTTGGCTATCGAGGTGCGGAAATGTTCAATCCCGGAGGATATATCACACTGGTACAAGTAATAAGGCCGTACGCGCATTTTCAAAAGTTGATGCATCAAATCTTTGATGACATAGGGGCAGTCGTTTACTCCTCTCAGTAAAACAGTTTGGTTACCCAAAGGTACACCTATATCCGCCAAACATGCGCAAGCGTCCCTCGCCTCGGGGGTGATTTCTTGTGGATGATTAAAATGAGTATTCAGCCAAACAGGATGGTATTTCTTAATTATTCTACAAAGATTCTCTGTAATACGCTGCGGCATTACTACCGGCGTACGCGTTCCAATGCGAATAATTTCCACGTGATCAATCTGCCGCAGGCTTTTCAATAAAAATTCCAGGTGATCGTCATTAATACAAAGGCTGTCTCCCCCTGAAAGCAGTACATCCCGGATCACCGGAGTTTGCCGGATATAATTCAACGCGTCCTCCAACTTCCGCATGGGGCGCTGTTGGTCGTGGACGCCTGCAAAACGTCTTCGCGTGCAATGACGGCAATACATGGAGCACTGGTCTGTAATAAGCAGCAGTACCCGGTCAGGATAGCGATGGGTAATGCCCGGCACCGGAGAATCTACATCTTCGTGCAAGGGGTCTTCCATCTCATGTTCTCCATCCTGCATCTCCATGGACAGCGGTACCGCTTGTTTCCTCACGGGGCAGTCCGGATCATCCGGGTCCATTAGCGAGGCATAATAAGGAGTAATGGCCATGCGAAGGGTAGACAGGGAGCGTTTGATGCCTTCCCTTTCATCCGGTTGGAGGTGAACTACTTGTTCCAGTTCATCTAAGGATGTTATACGGTTTGTTATTTGCCAACGCCAATCCTGCCAATCCTTAAGGCTGACATTTTCCCAAAGAGGTATTTCTCTGTAATCCCGCTGCATATGCATCCCCCTTAATTTGTTGCCCATTATTACTATTACTATTACTAAACATTACACGGTTCATACCCGCATGAGAGACGAAACTTTAAAACCGAAAGTGATAGCTCTATCTTTTATCCATCAGGCAATACAGTCATCTCTCCAATAAATAATTAAGCACTCCCCTGGCACATAACCAAGGGAGTGCATTCCGGCAACGACCACCAAGTTTTTCCTACTATATTTATTTTAAAGCCAAAACGGAGCAGCCATATTTATATGTCTTTATTAACTAAACGACGTTGGAAATACACAAAAACTGGTAAAGGAATGATGATCCAGCCAAAACTTTTGATAAGGTTATTCTTAGCTCTGTTAACTTGCCTTTCCTTCTCCATTAACACCATTGCATCGTATTGTTGTTTTAGCTCTTCTTCCGTCAGGTTTACTTTTTCATCTGTCTCTATACCAGTACGGGGTTTTTCGCTATCAAAACGTTTAAACTCCTCAAAAGTTTGGTAGTAGGGAACAGGTGAGACTATATCAGCAACCGCCATAAAAGCACCTACACTTCCTCCGATGGTCATCATCAATGTAGCAAATAGCACCAAATATATATAAACATTTTTAATCACGTCTTTCTCCCCCTTGTCCGTTTCAACTTTAAGCCCAGTGACTATAAAAACGATAAAAACAACAACCACTACTGCTCCCACACCAATTAACGAAAACATCATTTTTAAAACCTCGTCTTTAGCTCTATATTTATTATTTAAACCCCTTTAAACCATAATACACTATTTAGGCAACTAATTGTTAATAAATATTTAAAATGTCTGGTGCTTCCCATACCTCTCAGCTTTTGTGGAGGTCGATTTTATTCAACTGCAATTGTTAACCTCATACATATATTAGGTTTACAATGTTTATATACTTTGGTAATATTAAAAATAAAGAGATTCTTATCAATCAATTGTTAACCCTTACCTTATATGTAAGTTTACATTTTTAATTTGCAGCAGGAGTTAGATACGCTATGCAAGCAATTAAATTAGTAACCGAGGAGGAAGCTCTTTGCTAAAAAAATTAAGTGCAGAAGGAACGGTCGGGTTACCCATAAATGAACAAGATGCACTTGAGCTTGCATATGCTCCAAGACATGGGATTAGTTGGTATATAAACATGGACTTAAAAATCTAAATGTCAACAAGTTAATTTCTTCGAGGTCGTTGGTTCTTGGGCTTCTTTTCTTTTTAAACGACTTACTCGAAAAGCGACATTCGTTCGGATATCTCATAACTATCGATACAATGTCTTTTTACTGGATATCAATAAATACAACTGGAGATATGAACCCGGGGTTTCAGGCTAGTTTAAGTAAGTTTAAGCCTGACCCCACAGCAAACAACCCCCCCGGCACAGAACCAGGGGGGGGTGTTTAAAATTAATTCCGGCAACGACCTACTCTCCCAGGGACAAGCCCAAGTACCATCGGCCTTGAAGAGCTTAACTTCCGTGTTCGAGATGGGAACGGGTGTATCCTCTCCAGTATGGTCACCGGAAAACTTTATAAAATTGTCAGGAGCTTAAGTTAATTTTTTAGGTGCCTGGCACCTTTTTGTTAACTTATTGTTCCCTCAAAAATGCACAGCTTAGCAAGTTTTATTATCATCAAGTAATGCTATTATTGACTACCGAAAATCAGGTCAAGCCCTCGACCTATTAGTACCGGTCCGCTGCACACATTGCTGTGCTTGCACGCCCGGCCTATCTACCTGGTAGTCTACCAGGGGTCTTACTCCATTAACTGGATGGGAAACCTTATCTAGAGGGGGGCTTCGCGCTTAGATGCCTTCAGCGCTTATCCCGTCCGGATTTGGGTACCCAGCGCTACCGCTGGCGCGATAACTGGTACGCCAGTGATCCGTCCATCCCGGTCCTCTCGTACTAGGGACAGCTCCTCGCAAGTTTCCTGCGCCTGCGACGGATAGGGACCGAACTGTCTCACGACGTTCTGAACCCAGCTCACGTACCGCTTTAATGGGCGAACAGCCCAACCCTTGGGACCTACTACAGCCCCAGGATGCGATGAGCCGACATCGAGGTGCCAAACCTCCCCGTCGATGTGGACTCTTGGGGGAGATAAGCCTGTTATCCCCGGGGTAGCTTTTATCCGTTGAGCGACGGCTCTTCCACGCGAATGCCGCCGGATCACTAAGCCCGACTTTCGTCCCAGCTCGACTTGTTTGTCTCGCTGTCAAGCTCCCTTCTGCCTTTACACTCTGTGCGCGCGATTTCCAACCGCGCTGAGGGAACCTTTGGGCGCCTCCGTTACCTTTTGGGAGGCGACCGCCCCAGTCAAACTGCCCACCTGACACTGTCCATAGAGCCGATTCAGGCTCTGGTGTTAGAATTTCAATATCACAAGGGTGGTATCCCAACGGTGGCTCTGCCAAAACTGGCGCCCTGGCTTCTCAGCCTCCCACCTATCCTGTACATGCAATACCAAAATCCAATGTCAAGCTGCAGTAAAGCTCCACGGGGTCTTTCTGTCCTGTCGCAGGTAGCCGGCATCTTTACCGGCATTACAAGTTCGCCGAGTCCCTCGTTGAGACAGCGCCCAAATCGTTACGCCTTTCGTGCGGGTCGGAACTTACCCGACAAGGAATTTCGCTACCTTAGGACCGTTATAGTTACGGCCGCCGTTTACTGGGGCTTCGGTTTAAAGCTTCGCTTGCGCTAACCTCTCCCCTTAACCTTCCAGCACCGGGCAGGCGTCAGCTCCTATACGTCATCTTGCGATTTAGCAGGAACCTGTGTTTTTGGTAAACAGTCGCTTGGGCCTTTTCTCTGCGACTCCTTCATGCTCCATCTGGTTAGATTTCACACTAGCGGAGTACCCCTTCTCCCGAAGTTACGGGGTCATTTTGCCGAGTTCCTTAACGAGGGTTTTCTCGCGCGCCTTAGGATTCTCACCCCACCTACCTGTGTCGGTTTGCGGTACGGGCACCTTATAGCCTCGTTAGAGGTTTTTCTTGACAGTTTGGGTGCAGCCACTTCGCTACTTGTTTTCGCTCCCCATAACCTCTCAGGCTTTATGAACTGCGGTTTTGCCTGCAGTTCGCCCTACGGGCTTGGACGCGCTTTTCCAACCGCGCGCTTGGCTTGCCCTCCTGTGTCACCCCATCCTAATAGCGGCTTTAAGGTGGTATCGGATTCTCCACCGATTGTCCATCGCCTACGCTTTTCAGCCTCGGCTTAGGGCCCGACTTACCCTGGGCGGACGAGCCTTCCCCAGGAATCCTTAGGTTTTCGGCGGGCAGGATTCTCACCTGCCTTTGCGCTTACTTATACCGGCATTCTCACTTCCCATTAGTCCACTACTCCTTACGGTATAGCTTCAATCCAATGGGAACGCTCCCCTACCCAGTCTGTGAAATTATCAACAGACCCTTGTTTACGCGCTTTAGCCCTTGGGGCATTTGGCCGTAAATTTCTTTTTTATTTTTTATTGATATTTACGGCAAAAATGTTTTGCGCTGTATATCTGGGTGTATTGATAATTTCACAGTCTGCCGCAGTTTCGGTATCGTGCTTGAGCCCCGTTACATTTTCGGCGCAAGGTCACTTGACCAGTGAGCTATTACGCACTCTTTAAATGGTGGCTGCTTCTAAGCCAACATCCTGGTTGTCCGGGCAACCTCACATCCTTTGCCACTTAGCACGATTTAGGGACCTTAACTGGCGGTCTGGGCTGTTTCCCTCTCGACTACGAATCTTAGCACCCGCAGTCTGACTCCTGTACTTTAATAGCCCGGCATTCGCAGTTTGATTGAGTTCGGTAACCGGTGAAGGCCCCTAGCCCATTCAGTGCTCTACCTCCGGGTATTTTGTACAAGGCTAGCCCTAAAGCTATTTCGGGGAGAACCAGCTATCTCCGGGTTCGATTGGCATTTCACCCCTACCCACACCTCATCCACCGCCTTTTCAACGACGGTTGGTTCGAGCCTCCACGAAATGTTACTTCCGCTTCACTCTGGACATGGGTAGATCACCCGGTTTCGGGTCTACTTCAGCGTACTACGTGCGCCCTTTTTAGACTTGCTTTCGCTGCGGTTGACGGCCTTTGTCAGCCTTAACCTGGCACGCTAAATGTAACTCGCCGGTCCGTTCTACAAAAAGTACGCCATCACACGTTAATTGTGCTCTGACTGATTGTAAGCGTACGGTTTCAGGTTCTGTTTCACTCCCCTCCCGGGGTGCTTTTCACCTTTCCCTCACGGTACTTGTGCGCTATCGGTCGCTAAGGGTATTTAGCCTTGGAAGGTGGTCCTCCCTGATTCCCACGGGGTTTCACGTGTCCCGCGGTACTTGGGATGCTCTCTAAACTCGTTGCCTTTTCGCCTACAGGGCTGTTACCTTCTGTGGCCCGCCGTTCCTGGCGGGTTCGGCTAAGGCTATTAGTCCGTTATGAGAGTCCCGCAACCCCTATTTTGCACGCAAAATAGGTTTAGGCTGGCCCCGGTTCGCTCGCCGCTACTTGGGGGTTCTCGGTTGATTTCTGTTCCTCCGGCTACTTAGATGTTTCAGTTCACCGGGTGCCCTTCTTATGCCTATGGATTCAGCATAAGATGTTACCTCGTTACTGGTAACGGGTTGCCCCATTCGGAGATCTACGGGTCTATGCCTGCTTGCGGCTCACCGTAGCTTTTCGCAGCTTACCACGTCCTTCATCGGCCCTTAGCGCCCAGGCATCCACCGTACGCTCTTGTTAGCTTGACCTTTTGGTCTCGGCGTCTTGTGTTTTTACCTGTGCTTTATTTATACTTGCTTGCTTTCGCTGTGCAGTTTTCAAGGAACGTTTTTTTGAGAGATTAGTCATAAATAGTTGGTGTAAACACCAACTATTTATTGGGTCCCTCAAAACCAAACAGTGCTTTAGAGATGTCCGACCTAGGATTATCGAGGTTCGTATTCGAACTTCGAGTTTCTCCTTAGAAAGGAGGTGATCCAGCCGCACCTTCCGATACGGCTACCTTGTTACGACTTCACCCCAATTACCGACCCCACCTTCGACGGCTGTTTCCTTACGGTTAACTCACCGGCTTCGGGTGTTGCCAACTTTCGTGGTGTGACGGGCGGTGTGTACAAGGCCCGGGAACGTATTCACCGCAGTATGCTGACCTGCGATTACTAGCGATTCCGACTTCATGCAGGCGAGTTGCAGCCTGCAATCCGAACTGGGACCGGCTTTATCGGGTTCGCTTCACCTCACGGCTACGCTTCCGTCTGTACCGGCCATTGTAGTACGTGTGTAGCCCAGATCATAAAGGGCATGATGATTTGACGTCATCCCCACCTTCCTCCGTTTTGTCAACGGCAGTCCCTTTAGAGTGCCCATCTCTACATGCTGGCAACTAAAGGTAGGGGTTGCGCTCGTTGCGGGACTTAACCCAACATCTCACGACACGAGCTGACGACAACCATGCACCACCTGTCTTCCTGTCTTCCGAAGAAGAAAACTGTATTTCTACAGCGATCAGGAGATGTCAAGACCTGGTAAGGTTCTTCGCGTTGCGTCGAATTAAACCACATACTCCACCGCTTGTGCGGGCCCCCGTCAATTCCTTTGAGTTTCAGCCTTGCGGCCGTACTCCCCAGGCGGGGTGCTTATTGCGTTAACTGCGGCACTGGGGGGGTCGATACCCCCAACACCTAGCACCCATCGTTTACGGCGTGGACTACCAGGGTATCTAATCCTGTTTGCTACCCACGCTTTCGCGCCTCAGCGTCAGTTACAGGCCAGGGAGCCGCTTTCGCCACTGGTGTTCCTCCCAATATCTACGCATTTCACCGCTACACTGGGAATTCCACTCCCCTCTACTGCACTCAAGCCCGACAGTTTTAGAAGCAGGCTATCAGTTGAGCTGATAGGTTTCACTTCTAACTTGTAGAGCCGCCTACACGCCCTTTACGCCCAGTAATTCCGGACAACGCTTGCCCCCTACGTTTTACCGCGGCTGCTGGCACGTAGTTAGCCGGGGCTTCCTCCAAAGGTACCGTCACTTTCTTCTTCCCTTTGGACAGAGTTTTACAATCCGAAGACCTTCGTCACTCACGCGGCGTTGCTCCGTCAGGCTTGCGCCCATTGCGGAAGATTCCCCACTGCTGCCTCCCGTAGGAGTCTGGACCGTGTCTCAGTTCCAGTGTGGCCGGTCGCCCTCTCAGGCCGGCTACCCATCGCTGCCTTGGTAGGCCGTTACCCTACCAACTAGCTAATGGGACGCGGACCCATCCAGTAGCGGTTTGCACCTTTCTTCATCGAACTATGCAGTTCAATGAACGTATCCGGTATTAGCACCAGTTTCCCGGCGTTATCCCAGGCTATTGGGCAGGTTATCCACGCGTTACTCACCCGTCCGCCACTAGGTTTAGCTAAAAGTAAACTTTCGACTAAACCCCGTTCGACTTGCATGTGTTAAGCACGCCGCCAGCGTTCGTCCTGAGCCAGGATCAAACTCTCCATAAAAGTTTATTGTTCGGGGATGTTCTCCTGCTTGTTAGGCCTGGTTGAACCAGACGCAGGACTGTCCCCGTTTATTTCATAGAGTTTAATCTTTGCTCGCTTTAATGAATTACTCGTTTCTTGCGTTTGCTATTAGCTTGCGCTTTTAGCTTTGCTTGACGAGGTTTGGTTTGTTGAACTTATCGTCCAACTTCCATCTCTTTGCACTGTTTAGTTTTCAAGGACCGCTTATATCTGTCGCTCAACTTGGCGACGCTATTAATTATATCGCTTTTGACTCATGATGTCAACACTTTTTTCTAATCAACTTCATGGTTTGCCTTGCGGCTCACAGCGACTTTTATATATTAACAGTTACACACCCCACTGTCAATACTTTTTTAACCACCATATAAGGTATTATTATTTTTTTATCGAATCTTATACACTGTTAAATACATTTTTAATGCTATTTTTTCTATAATTCTCACCAGCTACTACTTGCCATCTACCCCTAATATACCTCCCGGTATGTTAATTACAGCTTCAGGGACATCCCCCACAATAATGCTTTCCGCCACGGGCACCTTGGTCGCAACTTTAACCTCACCGCTATGCAGCGGTATTACCACCCGCACCATTGTACTAAAATCCAAGTATATTTTATGCCTGGTCTGATTAATACCGGCCTGTTCAAAACGGTCCAATACATTTACGCTAACTGTACCCATTGGATGAATATTAATTTTAATATGTGGTCCCATGTCAGCAAAAATATAACTGCCTAATAGCTGGCCCATAGGCACAGATATTTGTTTCGCGTTCAAACCCTGCAATTTCTCTTGCACTTCTAATGTAATATCAGCGGAAACCCGGTTTATCCATACTGTATTGGCCTGCATTAAAGCCACTCGCCCGTTATAATCCCGGTGCACGGTAATGAAATCCTGATAATCAATATCGCCGCCGGATACTTCTTGTTGCACAGTCTGATTAATTACGGCCACAGCCATCTGGGTTGCTTCTATCTCGGCAATGGAAAAAAGAGTAGGGCGCACCCGCGTATCCAAGAAAAAATAGATCGTTAACATTAAAAAAAATAATGATACAATAAGGAATAATTTTTTAAAGGGTCTTCTTTTTTTAAACACCATTTCACCCCCAGGATACCAGGAAGCAGAGCAACCGTCCCCTTGCTTCCCCCCGCTTCGAATGGTTATGTTATATCTATATGGATCAGACGCAAAAAAAAAACCGAATATTTTCGGGGTAACCAGTTCAAAGTACCGCACCATATTTAATATGTAAAGGTTCACCCGTTTTTACTGATCTGTTAAGCTTGGTAATCAACTCTTCTTCAGGCACTATTTCAACGACGCCTCTTTTAATTATTTCCATCTGTTTATCAACGCTGAGCATTTTATCAATAACTCCTTTCCATTGCCTCAATTTGTAAATTATATCAAATATACAATATCAGTTACAAGGTGCCAATTTCTGTGCTAATACTTTTGTTAGTATTATGTTATAATTGCGTTGAATAAACTGATGTAGAATTCCCTAAGGGAGGGAATATTATTTGACCACAAAGAAAAAACGTAAAAAAAGAAAACTTAATCCCACCAGGCTTACATTGCTTGTATTGCTAGTATTTTTTTTAATCTCGGCCTGCGCTGCTGCAGGACTGCTAGTGATAAGTTTAAAAGATCTGCCTGCATTTAATGAAAAGAACTTAATACCGGCCACCACCACCCAGATATATGACAACAATGATAAACTAATTACCCAAATTGGTGTCGAGAATCGGATCCAAGTTTCATTAAGCCAGATCCCGTTACATGTCCAAGAAGCTTTTTTAGCCGCTGAGGATCATTTATTTTATGAGCACCACGGAATTAGAATTGAAGCTATTGCCCGTGCCGCTATTAACGACGCGATGCATATTTTTGGCGCGGACCGCAATTTCCAGGGCGGCAGCACTATTACCCAGCAATTAGTTAAATTATCATTTTTAAACCCGGAAAAAACCATTAAAAGAAAGATTCAGGAAGCTATCCTGGCTCTTAAAATGGAGAACAGGTACTCCAAAGAAGAAATTTTAGCCATGTATCTTAACCGGATATATTTTGGTGAAGGGGCTTACGGCATACAGGCCGCGGCCCAAACTTACTTCGGCAAGGATGCCGGTGATTTGACGATAGCCCAGGCCGCCTTGCTAGCAGGACTGATCAAATCACCCAACAATTATTCACCCTATCAAAATTTTGATGTGGCCATGTCACATCGCAACCAGGTCCTGGATAACATGTACCAATATGACTTTATTAACGAAGAAGATTACCAACAGGCCAAGGCCGAGGAATTTGAATTAAAAAATAGTGATCCCAATGTTAATAAGTACCCCTATCCATTTTTCGTGGATTATGTAACCGAGCAACTGGTAGAGCAGTTTGGCGAAGAAAAAGTATTTAAAGGTGGATTGAAAGTATACACTACCCTTGATCCGCAAATTCAAACCTACGCGGAAAAAGCAATGGCCAACCAATCCAATTTTCCGGCCTCCCAGAGGGATAGCAATGATGTGCTACAACCCCAGGGGGCTATGGTGATTATGGAGCCCAAAACAGGTCAAATTAAAGCGTTGATAGGAGGCCGTGAACACACCCATCAAAGATCGCTGAACAGGGCCACTATGTCTCCGAGACAGCCCGGTTCGGCCATTAAGCCAATTTTGGCTTACGGCCCGGCCATTGACCAAAAGGGTATGGGACCAGCCACTGTCATTAACGATGCACCGGTGACTTATAGTAGTTACGGCAATTATGCACCGCGTAACTCAGGGGGCGGCTACCGGGGCTTAATAACCCTGCGCACTGCACTGACCCATTCAGTAAATATTGTGGCTGTCAAACTCTTAATGGATCACGTAAAAATTTCCAATGCTGTTGAGTTTGCTGCCCGTATGAACATTAACATTGAGCCAACGGGACCTGCCATAGCGCTGGGCGGTCTAACGTATGGGGTAACCCCGCTGGAATTAACGGCAGCCTACGCTGCCTTTGCCAACCTTGGAGTTTATAACAGCCCTGTTTCTATATTACGGGTGGAGGATTATAACGGCACTACCTTATTTGAAGCAGAACCTGCCCCCCGCAGGGTCATGAAGGAAACCACTGCCTATTTAATGACCGATATGATGAAATCGGTTGTCCAATACGGTACCGGCACCGGCGCGCAAATTGGGCGCCCGGCAGCCGGTAAAACAGGTACCACCGATGAGGGCAAGGATATATGGTTTGCCGGCTATACGCAGGATCTAGTAGGGGTGGTCTGGATCGGGTACGACATTCCTGTAAAGATGCCCCAAGATTATGGGGGCACCTATCCCGCTAAAATATGGCGAGAAGTTATGAGTCAGGCGCACCAAAGGATTCCGTCTCATGATTTTATCAGGCCGCAGGGCATAATATCAGCCACCGTGGATAGTAAATCAGGGCTTAGACCCGGTTCCAATACACCGCCGGAACATATGGTAACTGATCTTTTTGCATCCGGTACCGAACCGACCAAATACGACGATACGCATGTATTAGTTGAAGTGTGTGCCACCTCGGGCTTATTACCCAACGAGTATTGCCCGGAGAGAATCACCCGGGTAATGCTGAAGTCGTCGTATGCATCGCCTTCAACAGCGGATTACAATATGCGGGTACCAACTAAAATATGTGATGTACACGGAGTCGATGGTTTAATTAATCCGGAAGAAGATGATGGGGATGATTCAAAGGATAATAGTGACGAAAATGATAGGAATAACGATAGGAATAATGGCAGGGATAACGGTAGGAATGATGATGATCGACCGGTAAATACGAATGATTGATTACCGCGGTCGTTTTAAACCAATAACGAGACTGTAGATAATTTTTTAAGTAAAAAGTTTATGGATAAACCCTTAACCCAACCCGGGTTAAGGGTTTATTATGCTATACTATGCTTTATTTTAATTCAACAACTGTTACCCCGCTGCCTCCCTCACCCTGTTCACCAAGGCGAAATGTTTTGACCCGGTGGTGCTCCTTTAATAACTTTTGCACTGCGGAACGCAGCGCTCCAGTGCCTTTGCCGTGCACCAGCTGCACCAGCGGCAGCCCGGCCACACAGGCATCGTCCAGGTATTTTTCCACCTCGGCCAGCCCTTCATCCACACGCATACCACGCATGTCCAGACGGGGAGATATATCCCTGGCCTTTTGCTGTACCAGCTGGCCAACGCCTGTGCGCCGTGGCCGGGCAGTCTCTTTTGTCGCAGCCCGGCGCAGCTCCTGGCGGGCAATGGTCATTCTAATCATGCCCACTTGCACCTGCACCTGGTCATCCTGACCCGGTGCCTCCAGCACCACCCCCCGCTGCCCGTATTTAGGTATAAAAACTTCATCCCCCGGTTTTACATTGGTCACGGCTTCAGTGGGATGTTCGTAAGCATTCTGAGGTGCTTTAGCATCAATTTTCAACTGCAATTGCTTGAGACACTGCCTGGCGTTACTTATCGATTGTTCCCGGTTGTGGGTCGTTTGCTCTTTCAACGCAGCCCGCAGCTCTTCAACCAATTGTTCAGCTTCTAGCCTGGCCTTTTTAACCATTTCCCTGGAATCGGCCACTGCACGGGTAATTATCTCATCTTTGCGCTGACGTATTTTTTCTGCCAGTTCCATATATTGTTCCCTGTATTGCTCAGCTTCACGACGGATTTTTTCCGCCTCAGCCTGCTCCTGCTCAGCCTGAACGCGAGCATTTTCCAATTCCCGCATCAAGTCGGCAACCTGCACCTGCTCCTCGGTAAGAAACCCCCTGGCCCTCTGAATTACAGATTCATTCAGTCCCAGGCGCAGTGCTATTTCAAAGGCATTACTGCGGCCGGGGCGTCCAATTAACAGACGGTAGGTAGGCCGTAATGTTTGAGAATTGAACTCCACACTGGCGTTTTCCACCCGCTCGTTAGCAAAGGCATAACTTTTTAACTCCCCATAGTGAGTAGTAGCCACTACTTTGGCCCCCTGCTGCCGCAGCTGATCCAAAATAGCACGGGCCAAGGCAGATCCTTCGGTGGGGTCGGTACCCGCACCCAGCTCATCCAGCAGCACCAGGCTTTTATTGCCGGCCTTTTTCAATATATTAACAATATTGATGGTGTGTGATGAAAAAGTGCTCAGGGATTGTTCAATGCTTTGTTCATCACCAATATCAGCAAATACCTGGTCAAACATACCAATTAGCGTACCATCTTCCGCAGGCACATGCAATCCCGAGTGGGCCATAAGCACCAACAAACCCACAGTTTTAAGGGAAACCGTTTTGCCGCCGGTATTAGGTCCCGTAATCACCAGCATGTCGAATGCTTCGCCCAACTGAATACTGATGGGCACAGCCTTCACCGGCAGAAGGGGATGCCTGCCCTGCCGGATGTCCAGTTTGGCCTCTGTTGCAATACATGGTGCCCAGGCATCCAGGCTCTCGCTATAGCGGGCTTTGGCCATAATAAAATCAAGTCTGGCCAGATTCTCCAGGGCATAAAGCAACTCTTCAGCCTGTCGGCCCACTGCAGCAGAAAGCTCCGTTAAAATACGGGTTACCTCCTGCTTTTCTTCTGCCATGAGTCCACGTACTTCATTGTTGGCCTCAACTACCGGCATTGGCTCAATGAATAGGGTAGCCCCGCTGGCTGACTGGTCATGCACGATACCAGGTAACTGGGATCGATATTCTTGCTTGACAGGTACCACGTAACGACCTTCACGCATGGTCACAATAGGATCCTGCAAATATTTTTGATAGCTGGTTGACCGAATGATTTCATTTAACCGGTCTTTGATCCTCTGCTGTGCCGACGCCAGCCGGCGCCTGATATTAAACAACCGCTCCGAAGCCCGGTCCAACACTTCACCGCCGGGAGCTATGGCAGAGGCAATCATCTTTTCCAGATCTTTAAAACTTCCTAATCCCATTGCTATTTCATTTAAACGGGTGTAACTGTCTTGCCTCTCGCTAAAAAAGTTTTTAATCTGCCTGCAGGCCGTGAGGGTTTGCAGTACATGCCACAACTCCTGGGGATCCAAAAGGGCTCCCCGCTCACAACGGCGTGCCTGCTGACGAACATCATTCCACCCTCCCAGCCGCGCGGTGGGGTCCAGGCGCAAGAGCTCCCTCCCCTCAGTGACTTCCTCAAGGGCGTTAACTATCTCATCCCGGTTACTGAATGGGACCAGATCACCAATCAGCTCCCGGCCAGGTGTTGATACCGCAAATTCAGCTAATTTCTCCTTTACCCGGTCAAATTCCAGCCTTTTTAAATTGCGTTCGTCCATAATCTCTCCCTGCTTAAATATGACTGTAATATAAACCAGACACTTTTTAATCCATTACTCCCCTATAATAATGCCCCCGGGTAAAACCCGGCCCCCCTTCCACCAGTTTTTGCATCATAGCCTGCAAATCCGGCAGGCGATCAGGGTAGCTGCGCAGGCTGTCCAAAACTTGCCTGTATGCCTTAACCGTACGCGCTACGTAATTTTCATTATCCCGGCGGGCCTCAATTCTCAGCACAGCAGGTCTCGCTTGCACTAAATAAGGAAGGGTGTCCAAAAGGCACAGCTCCCTGGAATTAAATATGTGCATCAGGCAATGCTGGTCTGTTTCCACAGGAAATATCACTCCTTTACGATCCAGCAGTGCAAATGATGCATCGCGGCACCGTACTGAGCAGGTAGTGTCTTCACCCTTGCCGCCAAGGACGCTGCCCACCGCGCAATATCGAGACACCATCAGCGGTAATGCGCCATGCACGATAACCTCGGTTTCCACCGGGGAGTGGTCAACCAGGTGTTTGATTTGTTCCCCGGTAAGCTCGGTGGATAAGGTAACCCGCTCAATCTCATGTTCCTTTAAAAACGTCACACTCTGTCGGTTAAACACATTCAGCGAAAAGTCAGTGACCAGGGGCAAACCGGTCAATTGGCGCAGTATGGGCAGCCAACCATAGGAGGCAATCATTATACCATCCGGCTCTGTTGCCAGTAAAGATTTTAGAAACGGTAAATATTGTTTTATCTCCCGGTCGTGGGCAATACGGGGGGTGGTTAGATAAAATTCAACCCCGGCATCACTACATAATCGCCTGGCCTGTTGAATTTCAGCTGCAGTAACATTGCTCCTGCTCCTAAAGCGGTCGCCGCTGAAGTAAACCAGCCCAGCACCGCTATTAACCGCAGCCCGCACCTCCGGCGCACCACCCACCGCAACAGCCAGCACCGGGAATTGGGCGGACCACTCACTTTCCTTCTCACCCAATACAACAGATAGCTTATTTTCAATTGAAGCAGCAGACAGAGGCGCCGGTTTGCGTAACGCTGCCCTGGTCGCTGCTAACTGTTCTACCACCCGCCGGCGCACATCGTTTATCTCCCTAACCGGGATCATTATATTATCACCCAAGTCACATACCAGTTTATTTAGCCCGAAAGGTGTGTTACCCAGCCGGTCCAATTGTTCGGTTAAAAATTCCTCTGTCAGCGGCCTTTTTTGAGCAATCTCGGTCACAGTATTGGTGGCGGCACGGGCAGTAACCCCTTGCGGGTCAGCCGCTTCCAATATCATTGGCTCGCCCAAGCGGGCCCGCACCTTGAAATCAAGCGGTATGCGCCGCGTTTCCCGGCTGGAGGAATACGTCTGTACAGCACTTTCCATCAACTGCACATCATGAGTCTTAAATACCCTGTCCCCGGGCCGAATATGTCCATCCAAACTAAGCACCGCCACTTCACCAGCACCAGCGAATGAAGTCTTTTTTCCGCCCACGAATATTTGGTTTATCTCAGTGCCTACGCGGCCTCCCCGGGTCACCCACACTTCTACACCGTCACCCACCCTGAGCGGGGCCTCCAGTTCTATTTCCGCCCGCATAGTCTCGCGATTATAAGAACGCACCCGGCCAAGCCTCACACCCCGGTTGTTGGGTCGTTTATAGCTCATTAGATCCCGGCCCGGCACACCTAAAAAATAACCCGTGGTAAAGTCACGGTTAAAAATCTGGGCCAGCTGCCCAACTTCTTCACCGCTTACGTCGTACTCTCCACCTCCGGCTGCCCGGTCAATTAAAGAGCGGTATATCCTGGTCACTGTGGCCACATATTCGGGGCGCCTCATTCTTCCCTCTATTTTAAAAGAATCGATACCAGCTTTAATTAATTCCGGAATATGAGGGCTGATATTTAAATCCCGCGGGCTTAGCAGGTAATCCCCCACCTTTTCGTAATCAGCCACCGGCTTTCCCCTGTCGTCCACCAGGCGGTATTCAAGACGGCAGGGCTGGGCACACCGTCCCCGGTTGCCACTGCGCCCTCCGATCATGCTGGACATCAGGCACTGCCCGGAATAGCATACGCAAAGGGCACCGTGGACGAATGTTTCCACTTGCACACCCGCCCTTTTGCGTATTTCCCGCACCGAGTCCAGATCCAGCTCCCTGGCCAGTACAACGCGACTAATACCCGCTTCCCGTAAAAACGCAGCACCAGGCACATTATGTGCCGTCATCTGGGTGCTGGCGTGCAGTTCCAGCTCAGGTATCACCCGCCGGGCAAGCCGAATCAGCCCCAGATCCTGCACAATAACAGCATCGGCACCTGCATTGTAAACAGTATGCAAAAAGCGAACGGCCTCCCTTAGCTCTGTGTCGGCCAGTAATATATTCACTGTTACATAGATTTTTACGCCACGCACATGGGCATATTCTACAGCCCTGGCCAGTGCATCATCGTCAAAATTGTCCGCGCTGTGGCGGGCGTTAAAACGCCTGCCACCCAGGTATACAGCGTCCGCACCGTTTTGCACCGCCGCCACCAGCGCATCCCAACTACCCGCCGGCGCCAGTAATTCCGGTTTTCTCATGATAAATTCTGCTCCTTGCTATTAGTGAATACATTTTCACCACACCGCCGGCACTTACTCAGGTCAAGGTTTAACTGTCATAAAGGGCACAAGGCTAACTAATGCGTTTATGCCTGGTTAACCCCGAACAAGGTACAATTTCC
Source organism: Desulfoscipio gibsoniae DSM 7213 (assembly GCF_000233715.2). GTDB lineage: Bacteria > Bacillota > Desulfotomaculia > Desulfotomaculales > Desulfallaceae > Sporotomaculum > Sporotomaculum gibsoniae. The sequence goes on along the minus strand of NC_021184.1, from coordinate 1,727,142 downwards.
ACGCCCTTTTCCTCCAGGCCATCCAACAGCAGATTCATGCCCAGCGAATCGCTGGCCATATGCCCGGCAATGATTACATTAACGTGGTTCTTTTCGGCTTCCTTGCGGTGTTTTTCACCTATGTGCATAACCAAAAGCGTACCCACCCCTGCCTGAGACAGTTTGCCATAGGCGTCTTCCGAACCGCCGGTCCCGCCTGTCATATCCACCAGTATTTTACCGGCACGTCGGCTTTTGCTCCCCACAACAATGGTTGGACCAGTGTTATATTTGGCGGCCTCTGCGTATTCAGGTATTTTTTTAAGAATTTTGAGTATATCGCCCAGGGTATCGGGTTTTTCTTTATCCATTAGTTCCTGCAAGTAACTGGTCACCTGGTTGTCCGCCACTGTATGGGCGGACATCAGCGGTATACCAAGAATCCTGGCCACATCCACCGCTCGGTTGTGGTTAATGGGCAGTAAACCGCGCTTAACCTCATTAATGCGGGATACCATAATACCCTCGGCTACATTTATGGGCACGCCGAACTGGGCCAATATATCCTCCTGCAAATGCATAACATCGTACAGCGCCGCCAGCGCTTTACCTTCCGGGTGATGAGACATGATTAAATCTATTTTGGACCCTTTATCCCCCAGGCGATCCGCCAGCAGCACTTCACCCACTTCTATATCAATCCCTACCAGCATACGCCGCACTTCCGTTTCCGGGTCACCGTAAAGCACCCGGGTATCACTATAGGGATTTGACAGGCGATCAGTATCAAAGTCCTTTTTTTCATCTTCCTTTAAATCATCATATTGCTTTTTGGCCTGGGACAACTGCCGGGTAACCGCTTCGGATCCACGGGGATCCCTCTCCATACCCCTGGTCACTACATACTGGTATATTTCGCTTATCTTCATTATTACCACTTCCTCTTTAAATATTTTACGCCCGTTCTCCCAGGCTCATAAACAAATAACCTTCTACAGCGAATATATAATATGCAAAACAAATCGTCTATGCAAGTATATGACTACTTCCTGGACACATACCCATTATTTTGCAAATAGAAGCGCAGCGGTAGTTCCGCCCCCTCCTTGATACCAATGCGAGTGGTGGTCACAATGGGCGCATCTGCATCACCAGGGCAGATATATAAATCACCCATCGTCAGATCCCGTCGGTTATGCTCCCGGGCAATGCCCATGGCCTGTGTCAATTTAGCCGGACCGGAACATAGCTCCCTGGTGTTTTGCCGGCCCCGCCGCCCCTGCATCAATGGTATCCCCACCAGGGGTTCCAATGCCCGCACCAACACCGCCTCGCCAACTCCTTCGGAAGCGGAAACAACATTAAAACAATAATGCATTCCGTATGTAAAGTATACATAAGCGTAACCTGGAGGCCCAAACATTACGCTATTGCGAGGCGTCATCCGCCGGGCCGCGTGGCAGGCCGGGTCGCCCTGTAAATACGCTTCGGTTTCCACGATTTTCCCGGCCGTAGTGCCTTCCGGGGTGCGGTGCACCAGTATACAGCCCAGCAGCTCACGGGCTACGGTAACCGTATCCCGATCGTAAAAATCCCGGGGTATTGTACTGTTTAAATTCAAGACACCCGTCACCGGCAATGGTTTGCCCGCCCGAACATTGTTTTTCCAAGCGGACGATTTTGCAGACCTGGCCTTGGGTCTTATCTCATTATTTGAACGATTTGTTTTAACCATTAATGCAACACCTGCAACAATTCAGGCAGCGGCAGAGTATTCAGCACATGCCGCGGTTCCAGCCAGGCCCGCCGGGCCACAGATACGCCGTAAACCATTTCATCCATGCGTTTTAAATCATGAGCGTCAGTATTGATAGCCACCCGCACACCGCTTTCCCGCGCCAACTGGACATAATATTCATTTAAGTCCAGCCGGTCCGGAGATGCATTAATCTCCAACACCTTGTTATGGCGGGCAGCAGCCTCGATAATTTCCTCCACGTCCACAGCGTAAGGTTCCCGGTAACCCAGCAGCCGTCCCGTGGGATGGCCGATGATGTCCACGTACTTATTCTCAACAGCTGCCATAATGCGCCCGGTTATAGTATTCCGGTCCTGTTTGAAGCCGCTGTGCACCGAAGCCACCACTACATCTGCCTGGGCCAGTACATCGTCAAGCTGGTCAAGTTTTCCTTCTGACAAAATGTCCACTTCCACCCCGGTTAGTATATAAAAATCCTCCCATTGCTTGTTCAGCGCGCGAATAGTTTCAAATTGATCCATTAATCTTTCCGCAGACAACCCCCTGGCTATTTTCAAACTTGGAGAGTGATCGGTGACAGCCATGTACAAGTATCCTTTTTCCCTGGCTCTCAGGGCCATTTCTTCAATACTGCCCAACCCATCGCTCCAGCTGGTATGTATGTGTAAATCACCACGTATATCAGCTAATTCCACCAGGCGTGGCAGCCTGCCACCTGCGGCGGTGTTAATCTCACCATTATTTTCTCGTAGTTCGGGTACCACATATTGCAGGCCCATCAGCCGGTAGAAGTCCTCTTCATTGCTAATCCTGGCCGACCGGCCATCCCGGCGGGAAACAAGGCGGTTGCGCCCCAACCGCCAGCCCCGCTGCCAGGCCAGCAGCTGCAACCGTCGCAGATGGGACTGGCTGCCGGTGGTCCAGAGCAGAGCCGGCCAATATTGTTCCTCGGTCAATGCCACCAGCTCCACCGGCACCCCCCAGCGACTGGCTGCCCGCACCCGACCGGGCTCACGCCACATTACTTCCCCCAGTGCCGGGTGCCTGATAAATGACTCCACGATATCCTCTGCATCTTCGATATTGCGGACCACCGCCAAAATATCTACACTGTGGACCAGCTCCGCCCAGCGTCTAATATCCCCACTCACTGTAACCTTCTGCACATTAGCCAGCTGCTCCAGATACTCAGATAATTCCGCCGCCAGTTCCCGGGCCGCTCCCAGTGGCAGTTGATGGGACTTCTTCTTCAAACGTCCGATATTCCGGACAATACTACTCTCTGTTTTAGTGCCCATACCGGGCAAATTCCGCACCTTCTTGCTCCGGGCCGCCTGCTCAAGCTCGGCAATGGAGGTTATCCCCAGCCGTTCATAAAGTAGTTTGGCCCGTTTGGGCCCCAAACCGGGCAAGGCCATTAAATCAAGTACCGTGGCCGGTATCTCCTGTTTTAGCTCCTTGTGTAGTCTGCATTCGCCGTTCTTCAACATTTCACCGATTTTGGCTATGGTATTCTTCCCTAAACCAGGGACATTTTTTAATTCACCGCTGGCATAAAGGTCTGCCACAGGCTTATCAAGGCCAATGATGGCCCGGGCTGCCCGCCGGTAGGCTCTGGTTTTAAAAAAGTCTTCGCCCTTAAAATCCAACAAATCAGCAATTTGATAAAAGGCCCAGGCAATTTCCACGTTTCTCATTCATAAGCCTTTCCTTTCTTATCCTGACCTGTACATAAAGATAAACCACAAACACACTTAATCTCTCTTAGGTAAGATGCATTAATTAATATATCCGTACTTTCAACACCTGGTGCCGGCAAGCGTAAATTAACCTTCCCGGCCAAAATTAATTTGCCCCGAAAAATATAAAAAAACTCATGAAGCCCGCTCCATGAGTACATGGGTCCTATTTTTTTTGTTTGCTTTCGGGTTCCAAAATATGCACCAGGTTTTCATATTCTTCGCGTAAAGTAAACAGTTCTTCAGTAATATTAAGCGCTACTAAAACCGCGGCCTTATACAAAGAGAGTCTGGGATTACGCCGGATGACTTGTTTTATCTTCTCATCCACATGCCGGGACATTTTAAACATATTCTCCGGTGCGGCATCTCCCTTTAAAGTATATCGTACTCCGTTAATTTCCACATCCACCCGGTTCTGCTCATCTGACATGGTAGGCCTCCCCAGTAATGATCAGGCACATTTTGTAATTATTTCGTCATATATTCGCTTATTCCTGCTGTCAAATATTATATTTTTAACTTTTTTATCCGCACCGCGCAAACAAGCTGCAGAAGTTAACCCACATGAACAAAACGAGAAAACGGGCAGCGGCCTGCAACTGCAACATTTCTAAGCCACTGCCCGTTAAGCTATATATCAAACCATAGCGACCTGCTGTCAAATAAAATTAGTTACTGATTTCCAAGCTATGAAATATTACCGGCTCACTACCGTTTATTTTAAGGTATGCTCCAATTATCCTTGCACTCTATTTCCTTAAAACTGCCCCGAAATCCCTTTGCAGGGCATCCATAATGGTATCCGTTCTTTTTGCAACTTCCTCATCGGTAAGGGTGCGGTCCCCAGCCTGAAACTTTAACGCAAAGGCCATGCTGTGCTGACCCGAAGCAAACTGCTCACCGCGGTAAATATCAAATACCTGCACATCACGTAAAATAGCGCCGCCCGCCCGGTAAATTTTTTCAATTATCTTTTGGGCCGGTATATCCTGCCGCACCACCACGGCCAGATCCCGCTCCACACCGGGAAACTTGGGCAATGGCTGATATTTTTTAGGCGTACCCGCAACCTGAGTAAGCCGGTGGAAGTTAAGCTCCATCACCATCACTCTTTGATCCAGGTCATAGTTTTCCTGCACATCGGGATGCAGTTCACCAATTACGCCCAGTTCAACATCACCAGCTTGCACGGTAGCAACCCGCCCGGGGTGAAAACCCTTGATATCAGCAGCGGGAACGTAAGTTACATCCTTTACCCCAACATAGGCCAGCAGTGTTTCCAGAACACCTTTCAGGAAATAAAAGTCCATCGGCACGGGCTGAGCATTCCAACCGCCCCGAGTAACCCCGATGACTGCCGCGGCCAGTACCGGCACTTCTTCAGGCAGGGGTTCCCCTTCCCGTGGATAAAACACCCGGCCCAGCTCAAAAACAGCGCTATTCTTGACCCGGCGATTACTATTACGCTGCAGCACATCAAGTAAACCGGGGAACAGCAGCGTACGCATGACGGCCTGCTCTTCACTCAGCGGGTTTTGCAAAGGCACTACATTACGGTATGGGCTATCCTCCGGTAGTCCCAGACGGTCAAATACTCGAGTATTGATAAAACTATAGGTAATTATTTCATTAAACCCGCTTCGAGCCAAAAAGTCTTTTACACCAATGGCCAACTTCTGGGCATATGTCCGGGCCCCCTGGGTAATTACGCCGGTGGGCAAGGTATTTTTTACTCTGTTATATCCATACAGACGGGCCACTTCCTCTATCAGATCGGCCTCGATACCAACATCAGGCCGGTGACCGGGCACATTCACCAGTAGTCCATGATCATCCTCCCGCACTTTAAAATGCAAGCGGGTCAGTAACTGGCTGATTTCGGCAGCTGATAATTCAGTATCCAAAAGCCGGTTCACCCGGTCCGGGCGCACCAGCACGTTTTTTTCCGCCAAAGGCGCGGGGTAATTATCTACCACCATAGCCGCTACCTGGGCCGCCCCCATCTGCGCGAGCAGTGCGGCGGCCCTGTCGGCAGCCCGCGGGCAGCCCGTAAGGTCAATACCCTTTTCAAAACGGGAAGATGATTCAGAGCGTAAACCTAAATCCCGGGAGGTACGTCTTATACTGGCGGGCTTAAAATACGCCGATTCCAGCAAAACTGCTGTGGTATCCTTCGTTACCTCAGATTCCAAACCACCCATTACGCCGGCCACCGCCACCGGGCCGTTGGGGTCGGTAATGACCAGCATATCCGGGGCCAGTTTTCTTTCCGCCTTGTCAAGGGATATAATAATTTCGCCCGGAGCCGCCCGGCGCACAATGATATGACCGTCTTTCAGCTTATGGTAATCAAAGGCGTGCAATGGCTGGCCCATTTCCATCATTACATAGTTGGTCACGTCCACAACATTGCTAATGGGCCGCACACCGGCCGCCCGCAAGCGCTGCTGCATCCAGGTGGGCGAGGGCCCCACCTGAACATTTTTCAGCAGCCGTGCTACATAACGAGGACATAAATCGGGATCATCAATATCCACCCGCACGCTGTCCTCAGGTCCGGGCGGGGTTTCAGAAAATTGCATAGCAGGCATTTTCAATGGCTTTTGTAATATGGCCGCCACTTCCCGGGCCACACCCAGCATGCTCATACAGTCCCCCCGGTTAGGAGTGAGTTCCAGTTCGAGTATGACATCATCCAGACCGATTAAAGGCTTAACATCCACACCAATGGGCGTGTCGGCAGGCAAAATCATAACACCGTGCTGCTGCTCTTCCGGCAGCATATCCGGGTCCAGACCCAACTCCCCGCCGGAACAAAGCATGCCCCGGGATTCCACCCCGCGCAGCTTGGCCTTTTTGATGGTCAAGCCGCCGGCTAGTTTGGCACCCACTACGGCCACGGGTACTACATGCCCTTCCCGGACGTTGGGGGCTCCGGTAACAATCTGGGTTTGCTCCTCCCCACCCAACGTCAACTGGCAAATCACCAGCTTGTCCGCGTTAGGGTGCGCATCTATTTTAATTATTTTACCTGTGTAAACCTTTTCAATGCCCTTGCCGGGCTCTTCCATAGCCTCCACCGCCAGGCCCGCCAAAGTAAGCGACTCGGCCAGCTCAGCGGGTGAAACATCTATATCCACATATTCCTGCAGCCATTTAAAGGAAACGCGCAAAGTTTATACCTCCTCATATCTGAATAGAGAATTTGTTTATGAAAGTTAAAGCCTGACCCCTCTTTAAAACTGTGCAAGAAATCTCAAATCATTTTCAAATAACAGTCGCAAGTCGTCAATGCCGTATTTGAGCATGGTGATGCGCTCTACTCCCATACCAAAGGCAAATCCAGATACTTCCTCGGGGTTATAGCCGGATACTTCCAGTACCCGGGGGTGCACCATACCACAGCCAAGTATTTCCAGCCAGCCTGAATGGGAGCAAACCCGGCAGCCCTGCCCGCCGCACATAACGCAGGAAATATCCACTTCGGCGCTAGGCTCGGTAAAGGGAAAGAAGCTGGACCGGAACCTGGTTTTAGTGGTGAGACCAAACATTTTTTCCACAAACGCCTGCAGTGTGCCCTTTAAATCAGCAAAGGTAACCCGCCGGTCGACCACCAGGCCTTCCACCTGGTTGAACATAGGCGAGTGAGTTGCATCGTCATCCCGGCGGTATACCCGCCCCGGAGCGATAATGCGTACCGGCAGCCCCGGGGCGGTCCGCTCCATTGTGCGCACCTGTACTGGGGAGGTATGGGTGCGCAGCAGCACCTCGGGGCTGATGAAAAATGAATCCTGCATATCCCGGGCCGGGTGATCCTTGGGTAAATTCAGCGCCTCAAAATTATAAAAATCCGATTCAATTTCCGGGCCTTCTTCGATGGTGTAACCCATGCCCAGGAAAATATCTTCTATTTCCTCCTGGATAACTGTTAGCGGATGCCTGCGCCCCGCCATAAAGGTGGTGCCGGGCAGCGTAACGTCAATTCTTTCGCTCTCTAGCTGTACTAATTTATTTTTTTCCTTGATTTCAGTTATGCGACGTTCAAGTATCTCATCTATTTGGGAGCGCACTTCATTGGCCAGCTGGCCTATTTTAGGCCGTTCCTCGGCGGAAAGGGCGCCCATACCCCGCAGCACGCCCGTTAACAGCCCCTTTTTACCTAAATAGCGCACACGAATGTTGTTTAATTCTTCCAGGTCGTTTGCCTGAGCCAACACCTGTTGCGCCTCGGATAAAATATTTTTTAATTTTTCCTGCATAAATTAATCCCCCTCTAAAGATATAACAATTGCTCCTATTATTCCCATCTTATGTAGACAAAATAAAAAACCGCCCCAAGGGACGGATTAATCCGCGGTACCACCCTAATTTCGTGCATTAAAGCTCAACCACTTGGCCCGGGCACTGATAAAATCTGCCCGGCTCCCGGTAACGGCGGGAATCCGGCTACACCTACTGGAGAAAGCGTTCAGCTGCAGTTCCGGGGTGAATTTAGGCGGATTGCGCTTAATGAGGCTCTCAGTCCATGGCCCCGTCTCCCTGGAAGGCAAATAGCCGCTTACTTATCCCCTTCATTACCGTTTATATATCTAACTGCACTAGTGGACAATAAGTCTTCTGTACAGCATGTATGCCCGGATGGAACCCGTTGATTCAAACAGCCTCCAAAAAAAATCGGCGGTTAAAAACATTTAACCACAACCTTTCCCTCATTTTTTGGGGACCTTTATTAGACACGATTATATCATATGGCCGTTTTTAAAACAAGTAAGGTTTTAACGGGTTCTCTGGCGCACCGCCTCATAAAGCATAATTCCGGCAGCCACGCCGGCATTCAGGGACTCGGCTCGGCCCGGCATGGGAATGCTTACCCTTTCCCCGGCGGCACGGTGCACTGCATCGGACACACCATCGGCCTCACTGCCCACAGCCAGCACCACCCGGCCGGTCAAATCACACTGGTGGATAAGCTTAACGGCAGCGGGCTCGCCCACCACCAGCCGCCAGCCGGCCGCAGGCAATTGGGACAGTAACACTTCCGGCTTCAAAACAGGTAATATAGGCACATGAAATATCGATCCCATAGTGGAGCGCAGGGTTTTTGCGTTATACGGGTCTACAGAACCATGCATTACCAGCACACCACCCGCCCCGGCAGCATCAGCACTGCGAATGATAGTACCTAAATTACCCGGGTCCCGAATACCGTCCACCAATAATAGCAAATCCCAGCCCCGGTCGGTCCAAACCTGCGGGTCCATATCCATCCCCACCGGTACCCTGGCCACTGCCATTACACCCTGGGGAGACTCGGTATCCGCCAGTTCATGGAATAGCGCATCTTCCACAGCCAGCATAGGGACGCCCCGCTGAGCCAGCAAATCCAACAAATGACCAGCCCTGGGCTGTTGGGCAGCACTACCGCTATGCAGGATTAACTCCAGGGGCCAGTCCACCTGCACTGCTTCCTCCAGGAAACGTACCCCTTCAATGATAAATTTTCCTTCCTGCTCCCTGAATTTACGGTGGGCCAGGCGGCGCACATATTTTATGCGCAGGTTGTGCTTACTCTGCAACATTTGGCGTTTCTCCCGGTTAATTAATTTACAATATCAATGGCTGGACTATAAAACTGCTATTAATAATACCAATAATAAACACTAAATAAAATAAGCATGGTGTATATTAATCGCCATGCTTATCATCCCGCTGATCTATTAGCAATGACCCGAGTGACCATGCTTGCGCCGCATAACCAACGGATAGCACTGCGTAAAATCATGCAATATATCAGGACTGCGCCTGGTTCTTGGCCATCTCCACCAACTGGCCAAAGGCCTTACTGTCGTTCACCGCCAAATCAGCCAGCACTTTGCGGTTGATATCCACCCCGGCGTTCTTCAGCCCGTTGATGAAACGGTTGTAGGACATACCGTTATCGCGTGCGGCCGCGTTAATGCGGGTGATCCAAAGTCTTCTGAAATCACGCTTTCTTGCTTTGCGGTCCCGGTAGGCGTACATCAGGGATTTCATTACCTGCTGGTTGGCTACCCGGAATAATTTGCTTTTGGATCCTCTATAGCCCTTGGCCAGTTTTAAAATTTTCTTGTGTCTTTTGCGTGAAACCACACTACTCTTCGCCCGTGGCATGGTAATTCCTCCTTTTTTACGGACTAAAAACTTTTACTAAGATTAAGGGAGAAGGCGCTGTAGTTTAGCAGCATCAGATTTATGGACAATCGTTGCCTTGCGCAGGTTGCGCTTGCGCTTGGCCGACTTCTTCCCTAAAATGTGACTGTGAAACGCGTGCGAGCCCTTGAATTTGCCTGTTCCCGTCTTCTTAAAACGTTTGGCGGCACCACGATGGGTTTTGATTTTGGGCATCGATACCTTCACTCCTTCCTGTATATGGCACTACTCTTGCTGTTGTTTGGGCGCCAAAATCATAATCATATTTTTGCCCTCAAGCTTGGGCTGCCTTTCTACGTTAGCCAGATCAGTAACTTGTTCCGCCATCCGCACCAAAAGTTTCTTCCCTAAATCGGGGTGCACAATCTGGCGGCCGCGAAACATGATAGTTACCTTAACCTTATCACCATCTTTTAAAAACCGAATAGCGTTTTTAGCCTTGACTTCAAAATCATGATCTTCAATGTTCGGTCTCAGCTTAACTTCTTTGACATTGATGATGCGCTGATTTTTCCTGGCTTCCTTCTCCCGCTTGCTCTGCTCATATCTAAATTTGCCGTAATCCATAATACGGCAAACCGGCGGCTTGGCCTGGGGTGCTATTTCAACCAAATCCAACTGTTTTTCCTCAGCCAGCTTCAACGCCTCACGGGTAGGCAGCACACCCAGCTGCTTGCCATCAACATCCACCACTCTAACTTCTCTGACCCGGATACTTTCATTTATCCGATGATCCCTGGAAATAAATGTCACCTCCCTATTAAATTAAAAAGGCGGGTCTTAAGCACCCGCCAATAATTACCACTAAATATTAAAATTTATGGTAGATTTACATAACCCTTAAACAATCCACCGGACGTTCTGAGGGTGAGAAGCGAGCAGCCTCTTCTTAGTATTAGAATATACAATTTGTGGCTTATTATAACACGGGCCACAGGTGCCGTCAACTGCCCCCTTATTATTTACATTCTTTGCTATTTATTTCTTGCACTAAATCCTCGACAAACTGCTCCACCTGCACCGCACCCAGGTCCCCCTGGCTGCGGTGGCGTACCGCCACTGCCCCCGCTTCAGCCTCCCGGTCGCCTACCACCAGCATATAAGGTATCTTTTGCGCCTGGGCTTCCCTGATCTTGTAATTTACCTTTTCATTGCGGGCATCAAGTTCCACCCGGATATCCCTTTGAGCCAATTTTTCAACCACTTTATGGGCGTACTCCATGTGCCGGTCAGTGATGGGCAGTACTTTCACCTGCACCGGGGCCAGCCAGGCTGGAAAGGCGCCGGCAAAATGCTCGGTGAGGATACCAACAAAACGCTCGATACTGCCGAACACCACCCGGTGAATCATCACGGGACGGTGTTTCTGGCCGTCTTCGCCCACATAGGTCAGATCAAACAACTCGGGCATCTGGAAGTCCAGTTGAATGGTGCCGCACTGCCAGGTACGGCCCAGGCAATCCTCCAGGTGAAAATCTATCTTGGGACCGTAAAAAGCGCCATCCCCTTCATTGACTTTGTAGGGCAGCCCCCGGGCCTCCAGGGCCTCTTGCAAAGTGCTGGTTGCCAGCTCCCATATTTCATCGGAACCCATAGCCTTCTCGGGCTTAGTGGATAATTCCACATGGTACTTAAATCCAAACACCTGGTAAAAATCATTTACCATATCGATAACGCTTACAATTTCATCCTTGATCTGCCCGGGCAGCATAAAGATATGCGCGTCATCCTGGGTAAAACAGCGCACTCGCATCAACCCGTGCAACACACCGGATAGCTCGTGCCGGTGTACCAGACCCAGCTCGGCCATACGGATGGGCAGCTCGCGGTAGCTGTGCAAACGGCTCCTGTAAATCAGCATGCTGCCTGGGCAGTTCATGGGCTTAATGGCATAGTCACCCTCATCTATGCGGGTAAAGTACATATTCTCCCTGTAGTGGTCCCAGTGACCGCTTTGCTCCCACAGCGCGCGGTTCAATATCACCGGGGTGCGTATTTCGTCATAACCATGCTTTTTGTGCTCTTGGTGCCAAAATTTTTCCAGCTCGTTGCGTAAAATCATGCCCTTAGGATGGAAAAAGGGGAACCCGGGGCCCTCCTCCTGGATACTGAACAGATCCAGTTCCGCCCCCAGTTTACGGTGGTCCCTGCGCTTGGCTTCTTCTAAACGGTGCAGGTGCTCTTCCAACAGCGATTTTTTGGGGAAAGCTGTGCCGTAAATACGCTGCAGCATTTTGTTGCGCTCATCGCCCCGCCAGTACGCCCCGGCCACATTGAGCAGCTTAAGGGCTTTTAATCGTCCAGTCGAGGGCACGTGGGGCCCGGCGCATAAATCTTCAAATTCACCCTGCTGGTAACAGGAAATAACCGCCTCTTCAGGCAAATCATCAATTAGCTCTATTTTATACTGCTCTCCCCGCTCATTAAATTTGCGCAGGGCATCTTCCCGGGATAGCTCCACCCTGCTGAACGGTAAATCTTCTTTAATAATTTTATTCATTTCGGTTTCAATTTTTTCCAGCTGCTCCGGGGTAAAGCTTTGGGCTGTGTCAAAATCATAATAAAAACCATTGGCTATGGCCGGTCCAATGGCCAGCTTGGTACCGGGAAACAGTCTTTGCACCGCCTGGGCCAGTACGTGCGAGGCGCTGTGCCGAAAAACGTCCTTACCCTCATCGCTGTCAAAGGTTAGAAATTCAACAGCACTATCCTGGTTTATTTTTTCGTTCAGGTCCGTTAGTTTACCGTTTACCTTGGCCACCAGAGTTTCTTTGGCCAGCCTGGGACTGATGTCAAAGGCCATTTCCAGAAGAGATGTTCCGGGTTCGTAACGGCGCACCGAACCATCTTTTAAAGTCACGTTAATCATTGGTTTATAAGATACCCCTTTCTTAATCAGGCTAAACTTCATTAGCAACCTGCTTAACTTTTTTAAATATACATACAATAATAGAATAGCACCAAAATAGTTATTGCTTAACAATAGCAATGCAGGGAACACCACCATGAGCTGAAAACCAAATAAACCTGTAAAATTAAAAAGGCCCCCGGCACGAATGCCAGGGGCGGGCTGTTTATCCCACGGTTCCACCCTGATTTAAGCCTCAAAGGAGCTTTACTTAAAGGCGTGTAACGGTGCCGGCCGGCCGTATTTACTGTATGGTTTTCAACACGGCTGTTTAGAGGTGGTTTTCAACTCCCCGTATACAAAGGCGCTTCCAGCCACTGGCACCCTCTCTCTGGGAACCGGTTGGAGTTTACTTTTCCTCATCATTACATTTATAACTCGCTATTAATCGTGGATAATACATGAAAATATTATATTTAACTACTCTATAATTGTCAACGCCGTGCAAGTTACTGCTGCCGGCACAGTGAACAGCCCTGGCATTTAGATACCCGATCAGCAAAAACTTTGCTGATGGTTTCCAAGGTACCGGCTGGAAAATCGCCGTTACCCAAATGAACCGTTATTTTTCTGGGTGAGATGGTTATTAATGCACTGATCAGTAAATCCTCGTAATTAATTTCACTTTCAGCCAGGTCCGCCATAAAATCCTTTAAATAATCACTATTAATAAACCCGCCCACTTCGTCGTACAGCTGAAACACACCGTCCGGACGCATCACTACATTAACCAGTTCCGCGCGTGGGTCCTGAATTTCCACGAAATATCTTAAAAGTTGTATAAATTCATTATATTCCCGTTCACTTAAAAAATCATCCACGGCCTGATCCGCCACATTATATAAATCGTTGACATACTCTTTAAGCCTGAAGCGAATAAAACCGTCAATTACCAAATCACTGTTAAAATTCAAATACTCGGTGAGCCGGCGCAGTATCCAAAGTTTATCCTTTTCTTTATTATTTTCATTATGATTTAACTTCTGCTGGGCATAATCATAAATAGTTCCCTTTTCTTCATCGTCAAAGTAATAATAATTAGTTCTTATAATATCCCTGAGCAGCTTATCCTTCCACTTGCCGGTTATCAGATCGGTAATCACACCCGCTATTTGATGTGTAAAAACCGGTTCTACCTGATCGCCGCCGGAAACGCAACAGGCCAGAAATGTAAGCCCACCGGCCGGGTTTTCTTCCATGCGCACATCCAAACCTTTGTCCTTGAGCGCCATAAGTTCCTGGCCCAGAGTATCTTTAAGTAATTCTTTATGGTACGCGGTACCAATGGAAAGGCACTGTGACGTCATGAGCTCAATCCCCCTTATGTATAACATTATATGTGTGCCAACAAAATGATATACGGCAACCTGTTAGTGCTACCAGTATGATCAGAAATTAAGGCGATCATGTCAGGTAAATTATTATCAACCACCATAAGGCTGGTGTTTAATGATAATCTCCAACACAATGTCAAAAAAAAGACATTTCAGTTGTCTTTGGCAGGACATTAGTAACGCTAAATGTCTGGTATTTTTTAATATAACTTCAAACTATTTTTATAATTATAATTTTTAATAATTGTACCGGCGAATATAAGTAAAGTGCCGACTGCCACGGCACCGGTGAATATTACAGGGAGGATGGCTCATGCAAGATGTTTACAGCATTTGCTTAATGTGTACGGTCAGATGCCCCATTAAAGTTATGGTCGATAATGACGATGTTAAATTAATTGAAGGAAACCCGCATGACCCGGGCATTCAAGGCAGTATTTGCCCCAAAGGCGCAGCCGGGGTGTGCCTGTTAAACGACCAGGAAAGGGTGAAAAAACCGCTCATTAGAACCGGTCCCCGTGGTTCAGGACAATGGCGGGAGGCTTCCTGGGAGGAAGCGCTGGATTACGTGGCCGCAAAGCTCAGGGAAATTAAAGATAAATATGGTGCCCGCGGCATCGCCTATACAGAAAGAAGCCAGTTAAATTCCCATATCAGTAAAACATTTATGCGGGCGCTGGGCTCCCCCAATTACTTCAGCCACGACAGCTGCTGCAAAGGATCTTTAAATACAGCCTTTCGGTCTTTAACGGGTTACACCGATGCCAACGTAGGCGTCGATATCGGCAAAGCAAAACATATTATACTATTCGGCCGCAATTACTTTGAATCCATCGAACTCAAAGCAGTCAAACAACTAACCAATGCTCTTGAGAATGGCACCAAACTTACCTATATCGACCCCCGGGTAACTGTTACCGCCACCAAAGCAGATAAGTATTTAATGATTAGACCGGGTACCGACCTGGCCCTCAGCTATGCGCTAATGAATGTAATAATTAATGAGGAGCTCTACGACAAGGAATATGTGCGCCATTGGGTGCTTGGTTTTGAAGAGCTTAAGCAATTTGTGGGAAAATATACCCCGCAGTGGGCTGAGCAGCAAACGGGTATAGCGGCTCACGAAATCATTTCCCTGGCCCGGCAGGCCAGTGCGGTCAAGCCGGCGGTGATATTCCACTACGGTTACCGCTCCGCCCACTATACAAACGAAATATATGTACGCCGGGCCTTAATTATGTTAAATGCATTGATGGGCAGCATTGAAGCACCCGGAGGCATCTTCTTCAAAAAAGGTGCCGGGGCTGTCGGTAAAAAACCCCTTAATAAATTGATCGGCCAAGTGTTACCAGAGATTAACGAGGTAAGATGCGACGGCGCGGGCACGGCCAAGCTACCCACCCCTGACCCGGCCCACGGAGTGGTGCAAATGCTGCCCCGGGCTATTCTTGAAGAAGATCCCTACCCGGTGAAGGGTTTGATTGTCTGGCGTCACGACCCGCTGCTATCCATACCCGATTATGAAAACAACAAGCGGGCCTTTGATAAGCTGGACTTCATCGTTACCATAGACATTCATTTCAGCGAAACAGCATGGTATTCCGATGTTATCCTGCCCGAATCAATTTACCTGGAAAGAGGGGATTCAATCCAGGAAAACGCTGGCTTAAAACCATCTTTATACCTGCGCAAACCAGCGGTAACACCGAGGTATGATACAAAACCGGGCTGGGAAATCATGAAAGGCCTGGCCGACAGACTGGATATCGGCCAGTACTTCCCTTACCATTCCCTGGATGATTTGTGGCACTACCAGCTGCAGGGAACCGGTTTGACCTTAGAGGATTTTGCAGCCAAGGGTTTCGTTTCCCTGTGCGATGAACCGATATACTGGAACCGAGAGGATGGCCTTAAATTTAAAACACCTTCCGGCAAGATAGAATTTGTATCCAGCTTATTGGAGGAAAACGGCTACCCTTCTTTTCCGGAATATGAATCGGTGCAGCCACCCGCGGAGGGTTATTTCCGCTTAATGATAGGCCGAAACGTTGCCCATACCCATGTTTCCACCCAAAACAACCCTCTGCTGCATGAGCTGATGCCTGAGAATTTATTATGGATCAATACAGAAAAAGCCGGGTACCTGGGCATTAAAAACGGCCAGATGGTAAAGGTCTCCTCATCCCGTGGCCAGGAAACCATACGGGCCCATGTTACGGATTTAATCCACCCCGAGGCTGTTTTTATGGTCCACGGCTTTGGCCGCAAAGTAAAAGCACAAACCAGGTGTTATAACAAAGGAGCCAGCGATACCCTGCTGCAGGAAAATATATCCGACAACATCGGGGGAAGCCCGGCTCTACAGCATGTACATGTTAAAGTGCAAGCAGTTGGTTAATGAAAAACCATTGGGGGGTTGTTTATGAGCACATACGCCATTTTTCAAGATGAAAGCAAATGCATTTCCTGCCGCAGCTGCCAGGTACAATGCAAAATCAATAAAGGATTAAGTGTAGGTCCAAAACCAAATCAAATTATCGAGGTGGGACCGGTTAACAAAGATGGACGCCCGAAAGCCAATTTCGTTTTCCTCTCCTGTTTTCATTGCGCCGACCCCTGGTGCGTGCCGGCCTGCCCCAACGAGGCCATGCAAAAGCGCGACACTGACGGTGTGATATTTATCAACCAAAACCGCTGCGCCGGCTGCAAAAGCTGTATTATGGCCTGCCCGTGGAGCGCACCCCAGTGGGATGCGCAAAAAGGGAAAGCGGTTAAATGTGATCTATGCCTGGAACGCATTGACGCAGGTCTTAAACCCGCTTGCGTTACCGCCTGCCCCACCAGTGCCTTAAGTTTCGGCCCGGCGGAAAACGTGCCGGAAACCAAACGCATTAGGTTTGCCAGGCAAATTGTAGCCAGTGAGGGACTGCATTGATGATGGATGTGATGGATATGCAAGATAAAGGTTGTAAAGTAAGAAAGACGCAGCTTTTGGTGCAGGACTTTTTAGCGAAAGAGCAATACTGCAGCATCTGCCGGCGCAGTTTTAATGAAATTTCAGACCTGCTGGACCGGATCAGTGAGGGAACAGCATCCCCCGGTGCAGTGAAGATGATCAATGAGCTGGCGGTCACAGTTTTAAATATGTGCCAGTGCAACAAGGGTAAACCGGTGGCCGCTACAGTTATCGACTATTTAAATACCTACAAAGAAGATTTTCAGGTGCATTTAGAAAATCATGTATGCCCTGACGCCCAATGCCCCAAACTTGTGCCGGCCCCTTGCCAGGCGGCTTGCCCGGCGGGCATTTCCATCCCCAATTATATTTCCCTGGTGGGCATGGGCAAATATAGTCAGGCCCTGAAGCTAATCCGGGAAGACGTACCTTTGCCGGGCAGCCTGGGACGCATCTGCGAACATCCTTGCGAAAAGGCTTGCCGCAGGGCCGCCGTGGATAAGCCCATCTCTATATGTGCCCTGAAAAGACTGGCTTTTGATAAATCCGCAAACGATGCAATAGAGCCTTCCACCCCGGTGGAAAGAAAATACCGGGAAATAGTCGCCGTGGTAGGGGCCGGCCCGGCCGGACTGGCTTGCGCTTATTTTATGGCACGCCGGGGTTATGGGGTGACGGTGTTTGAAGCCATGCCCGAACCAGGGGGTATGCTGGCTTACGGTATCCCATCCTACCGCCTGCCCAGGCAAGTGCTCAGGGATGAAATTGACCGCATTCGGAACATGGGTGTGAAAATCAAGTTAAACACCCGCATTAGCGGGGAAAACGGTATCCGCAAGTTGCAACAACATGGCTATGCCTCTATATTTTTAGGACCGGGTGCCTGGAAAGGCGCCATGCCCCTGTCGAATCCCGAAGGTTTAAGCGGTGTCATGGACGGCATTACCTTTTTAAGTATGGTAAACTTACAGCTAAACAGTATCAATAACCTCCAGGAAACTGGGGATTGTACAGGGCAAAACCATAACCACCGCCCCGGGGTTATGAACCTGGCGGGTAAAAAGGTTATTGTTGTCGGAGGCGGCAACGTGGCCATCGATGCAGTAAGGGTCGCTTTACGTTTGGGTGCACGGGAAGCCAGGATCGTATACCGGCGTACCCGGGAAGAAATGCCGGCTCTAATGGAAGAAATAGAAGATGCGGAAAAAGAGTCAGTAACTTTTAACTTCCTGGTCTCGCCAGTAAAAATAGGCGGCCAGGACGGCCGGGTTACCCACCTGGAATGTTTGCGCAACGAGCTCAGTGAGCCTGACTCCAGTGGTCGCCGCAAGCCAGTGCCGGTGGAGAACTCAAACTTTAATATTAACGCCGATATAATAATTTTTGCCACGGGCCAGCAGCCTGATTTATCCTTCCTGGACGGTACCGAGCAGGTACAAACCGATCGAAATCGCATTATGGTTAATCCAAATACTATGGAAACATCCCTACCGGGAGTATTTGCAGGGGGCGACGCGGTAACGGGCCCGGCTTCGGCCATTAAGGCTATGGCGGCTGGTAAAAAGGCCGCTGCTGCCATACACGCATATTTGCGCGGGCAGGAGCCTTCAGCCGGCATTAACTACCCTGTTAAAAGAAAGAGTATAATACCTGAACATATCAGTGCTGAACAAAGATCAAAGCCCAGCCAAATTGATTCACACCATCTTTACCAGGCTGAAAAAAGGCATACCTTTGACGAGATCATGCTGGCCATCAGTGAACCGGCGGCCCGGGCCGAGGCCAACCGCTGTCTGCATTGTGACCTTTGTATAGCCTGTGGCAAATGCGAAGATGCTTGCCGGGAGCAGATAGGAGCAGACGCCCTGGAACTGGGCTATGCAGGCAGCTATGGCAGCGACGAAAGTGTTAAAACAGACTTCCATAGACCAGGAGAAAAGTGCATCGGGTGTGGCACTTGCTCAGTGAACTGCCCCACCGGTGCCATCACCCTGGAAGACAAAGCAGGCTACCGGGAAATGCGCATGTGCGGCTATCTGATGAGTCGCCTGGTCATGGTCAACTGCAAAAGTTGCGGGCAGCCCTTTGCCACCGCCAAACATATGGAGTTTATTAATGAGCAAGTTAACGTCAAGGAAATATGTCCCGACTGCGCTCGTAATACGTGGTCCCAAAATGTATATGGCAGCAGGATAATATAACTGTCTGAAAGCGCCGCAAAGTTTGCGGCGCTTTCTTTTAAAAATAGCGCCCAACGGGCGCCGATAGTAGGTATGAGTGTCGAATGAACTTGTATTAAATATTCGTTAAAATGGTAGTAAGGTCTTCACTAAGTATAAGTTTTACAAATTCGGCAGTAGCCCGGGACTGAAATTTTTCCTTGTGCTGCAGCAAGTAAAATCCACGGGTAATTGGATCACAACACCTGATGGGCTTTATGGAACCTAACTTTAATTCCTTACGCAAAGTCCATTTGGACAACATAGTAATGCCCAAATTAGCCTCCACTGCCTCTTTAATAGCCTGGGTACTGCCAAGGGTGATAACATGCTCCGGTTTAAATTTAAGACTTTTTAAAGCTTTTTCTACCGCCAGCCTGGTACCGGATCCCTCTTCTCTGAATAAAAAGGGGGTATCTTTAAATTTAACGGCCATTTCCTCCGGTTTAATGAAGGTGGAATCAGCCAGTGGATGGTTTTTGGATGTAATCAGGATCAGCTCATCATTTAAAAAATTAGTAACTTTTAACTGCGGATCTTCCACTATACCTTCCACCAGGCCTATATCAATACTTGTATCCCGTGCGTGCTCGTGCACAAATTCCGTATTGCCTATAGTAACAAAAAACTTTACATCGGGATACCTGCGGGTATAAGCTGCCAGCAGTCGTGGCAGAACATATTCCCCCACGGTAAGGCTGGCACCAATAGTCAAATTGCCTGTAACCAGGTCAACCAGATCAGACACAGCCCGCTCGGCCGCTTTGTGCAGTTTAAGAATTTCCGTTGCATAACCGTAAAGAGTGGCACCCGCTTGAGTTAATTCCACTCTTTTGCTGGAGCGTTCAAATAGTTTAGCTCCGTAATAATCCTCCAGGGCATGAATATTTTGACTGATAGCCGGTTGGGAAATATTTAATGTTTCCGCTGCCCGGGAAAAGTTTTTTTTTCCGCAACGGTAATAAAAATTTGCAATTGATGATCTAACATACTTTGACCTCCCGGGAAATTGCTAAACATTATTTTAACATAAACAAACTGTGCATGGTATTCATTATCTTTTTTTTATAAGATAAACCTATTATTAACCGCCATAATGATTTTATAAAAAACAAATCCCCGGTTCAACCGGGGAAAAACTGGATGGGCTCTTAAAACTATTATATTACTAATTAATTTCGCCTGCAATATTTTAGTGAAATTTATTTTCGTAAAATTTTATTAACTTACTACTGTTCAGCTTCTTGTTTAGCCGCCGTATCCTTCCTTTTTTCCATCATTTTTTTTATCTTCAAAGTAAAAAAGGCACTTAAGAAGCCAATGAAAGTATATATAGCGGTAAGAATCAGTAAACCTATATTCCCAAAGGCCGGAGCAGCGCAAAATAAAAAGCATATACCGGTGACCATACGCGTATTTTCCAGTCGCCAATTCGCATAACCACATAAAATAATAGTTAAAATAGCTATCTCTATAAAAATGGCAAATGGATTCAATAGAATTTCCAGCATAAATTATCCTCCCCCCGTATTATTACCAACGTTATGACATAGTCTGGTTAGGCTTTAGACTATTTTATTCTCCCCCTCGCTAGGTTTTCCTTCAATACCCCTATAATAGCGCTTGTAGTGCCATCTTGCCATATATAACCGATTGTATCAGCTATTTAATTTTCCATTACCGAAGGGTGAGCATCTACATCTCCGTCAGTTAAAGCCTGTACCTGCTCCCAAATACCGAAATACTTAATTTGGCATATCTTTGCCTTCTCTCCTATTTACAAAATATTTATAATAATGAATTTTTTTGCAGGTATTTGTTCCCACATGTGGAATATTATATTTCGTATTTCAATATAAGAAGTTATGTTGTAATTTTTTACTTTGGGGCATGAAAGCAGAAGTAGTATAAGAATTTGGTTGTTAGTGCAAGGATGTGGTTCCATTTCACCAGTTATAACCAAAGATCAAATTGATAAGCTACAAGTTACTCTTGAGGATCTTAGGAATCACCTAACTATCCTCAGTGGGTTTATTCAGCTTTCAGGGGATAATCTTATATATCAACAAAAAAAGCTTTTAAATGACTCCATCACCAAGTCGGATATACTAATAGGTGAAGGTATTAAAATCTTAGACCAAATAAAAAGCCAAATTCTTTAAATTTTTATGCATTCATGCCCCTTCATTATGAACAGAGGTTTTTTTGGATATTTTGTCCCATTGACATATTCTGAATTTTCTGATGTAATACAATTACCAAATATTACTTTATAGGAGGTTTTATATGGATAAAAACTATGACCGTTATACCGGTTTAGTAATGGACATTCGGGACTGTTTAACCGTCATTCAAGGATTAATACAGGTAACAAAGAAAAAACAATCAGTTGATAATTTAGACGTAATCATGGAACACCTAAATATAGCTGATCAAAAACTAAAGGAATTATCAAATAGTGTTATAAATCAATCAGCTATGCAACCATCGGATTATTTAAATGGCATGCCGCCTATATACGCTAATACGCACAATTCTAAACTACCCGACTAATGCCCCTCCATCCGCCCAAGTAACACACTGTCCAGGGCTTACTCCGTCATAACGTTCAGGATCCCAGCGCCGTAGCAAGTGCACCACTATCGCCTTGCGGAGTTCTGTTCGCTCCTTCACTCGGCGCTGGCGTTCCAAATTAGCCGCTTTGTCGGGCCGCTTGTGTTGTGCTGCCACTGCCAGCTCCTCCCTTTTTTTAAATCGTATTACAGAAAAAGCACTTTTCATTATAGTTTATGTATATTTTCGCTAAGGCTCGACATGCCGCTTTCCCCCTGCTCCCTTTAGTCAGCCTCATCCATAATGAAAATTTATTTTTTTATATAAAAAACACAGAACAGGTGTTTTCCTTTTCCCTTTTTTGTGATATTCTTATAAAAAATATATCTGTAGGTGATATACATGGATAAAGAATTAAATGCCCGGGAAAAGGATGTTTTACAGGCCATAAAAGATCATATCAGCAGGCATGGCTACCCACCAACAGTGAGGGAAATAGGCCAGGTTGTTGGGCTTAAATCCAGCTCTACGGTTCACAGCTACATACACAAGCTAGAAAACAAGGGATTTATTCGGTTGGATCATACCAAGCCAAGGGCAATTGAAGTTTTAGATAAGAATAAAGATCAGGAAGTTGTAAAAGAAACGGTTATAGTGCCGTTACTTGGCCAGGTGGCAGCCGGCCTTCCAATACTGGCCGAAGAAAACTTGGAAGATATGATTCCCCTTCCCGTAGATTTCGCTGGCCACGGTGATATATTTATGCTTAGAATCAAGGGAGACTCCATGCTTGAGGCTGGTATCTTTGATGGCGACCTGGTGCTTATAAAAAGCCAACCTACAGTCAATAATGGTGAAATTTGTATTGCCATGATCGATAATGAAGCTACCTGCAAAAAGTTCTATAAAGAGAAAGACTACATCAGGCTTGAACCGGCTAATAGTTATTACTTACCGATTATTGCTAAGGATGTTAATATATTGGGCAAGGTTATTGGTTTGCTGCGTAGGATATAAACAACATTTTAACTTTCCCGCCGGGAAGTCCCCGCCCTGAGCCTTCCTTGCTCGCGAAGCGAGGGCGAAGGGCGGGGATGAGAGGCGGGCCTTGTTTTTCCAGGAACCCTTGTCTTATTTTGGTTCTGTTGTTACAATATAGCCATGAAATACCAACTTGATAGAGGCTGTCATTCAGTATATTCCCTTCGTCCATTACATCTGCTGCGTCAAATACCGGCGCAAATTTCTCACGCCGGAAATATCAGAGTATCTAAAGAAGGTAAACCAAGACATAGCCGGCAAGTTTGGTGTACAGATAATTGAGCAAGAAACTGATAGGGATCACATCCACATTATCTTTGCATCAAAACCGGAAGTTCAGCTTTCCAAGTTCATCAACTCCTTAAAGTCCACTTCAGCCAGGCTGATATTCCGAGATCATCCCGAAATTAAAAAAGAGCTTTGGGGCGGCAACTTCTGGTCGCCAAGCTATTTCTTATCCACTGTGGGGGAGGTGAAACTGGAGGATGTCAAAAAATATGTCCAGTCCCAAGGAAATCCGTAATTACAAATTTCGTATCTACCCAAATAAAGAGCAGGAAAGTAAGCTAACTAATTGGTTGACCACCTGCCGTATAATTTACAACTCGGCACTGGCCGACCGGAAAAACTACTATGAACGCACGGGCAACGGGCTAACCAGGATAGCACAACAAGAAACTCTCAAAGCCGATAAAGCAAAGCACCCGCAGGTTAAAGAAGTTCATTCGCAAGTAGCCCAGGAGGTTTTGTTCCGCGTGGAACGCGCCTATAACAACTTTTTCCGTCGCGTGCAAGCCGGAGAGAAACCCGGTTATCCTAGATACAAAGGACCGGGGCAGTATAAATCCCTTACCTTCACCCAGTTTGGCGATGGCCTTGGTGCCTCGTTCCAAAATGATAAACTAAAACTATCCAAGATCGGCTTGGTTAAAATAGATTTGCACCGGGAGATACACGGTCAAGTCAAGATATGTACCATAAAGCGTGAACAGTCCGGCAAATGGTACGCCGTACTGGCGGTGGAAGAATACCCGGTGTTATTCTCCCCCAATTGGCAGACCATTGGCCTGGATGTGGGAATAAAGGAGTTTGCCGTACTCTCCAATGGAGAGAAAATAGCCAACCCCAAGCATCTGCAAAAATCCGAACGAAAACTGAAAACACTGCAAAGAAGCTTATCACGTAAGAAGAAAGGTTCAAAGAACCGAGCCAAGGCCAGGAATAAACTTGCCAGGCAACACGAAAAGATACGCCACCAGCGCAAAGACTTCCACCATAAGATATCCGATCAATTGGTATGGAGATACGGCAAGATCGTAGTGGAAGACTTGCAAATAACAAACATGGTACAAAACCATAAACTGGCCAAGAGCATATCCGACGCCGGGTGGGGCGAATTCATCTCCATGCTAACCTACAAGGCTGAGAGTGCCGGTAGGATGGTGGAGAAAATACCCCCTTACGGGACAACGCAGCAGTGCAGCCGGTGCGGTAGTATTGTCAAGAAAGACCTGTCGGTAAGAATACATGCCTGCCCACATTGTGGCCTTGTCCTTGACAGGGACCACAATGCAGCAATAAATATTCTACATAAGTCTAAAGCATCATAGTTCAAAAAACTGTGCCGCTGGGACGGCGGTCACATGCCTGGGGAGCTAGGTTGCAGTAAGGACCTACTATGAACCAGGAAACTCCGTAACTTTGTTTTACTCATGGAAGCCCCTTCCTGAGCGGAGCGAAGGGAGGGGTAGTTCACAATGTTCCTTCCCGCAAGATATTACTTGAGGGACTAATTTTTTATCACGTAAAAGTTCTTCAGCTTCAGCCTTGCTAAGTTGGTCTAATAAAGCATAGCTGTAATAATAGAAGGCAATACCGGCAACCGTTATCGTCGATACCAGACCGGTTAATTTGGCAAAACCTATTACGACATACAAAAGGCTGCCAAAGACGTAGCCGAAGCAAGCAAAAAAGACACCCAAAACAAATAAAGCCAGGCCGGGACAACCCCGAAACCTGGCTTTTCTCGTATGGCAATACTTCCCCCAATGGGCTTCTGCGTTACTCCCTCGCAAGCGAGCCTGAGTTACTCGAAGCTTATGCTGGCAAAAGCGGAATATGCCAGTCCTTCGAAAATTACATTTGAGTTACCATGTTTACTTTACCCATCCCCCCTGTGCTCATTACTTGGCTCCAGGCCTTATTTATTTTCATCTTTCTTTTCCGATTGAGAATACATGCCCGGCATATTAGGATAACTGTGTCCTGAGCTAGGGTGGCCGATGTAACCGGGCCCTGACATTCCGGCAAAAGCCCGACATTCTCTTGCGCAATCCAAGCAGACCCGGCCACAAAACTGTGATTGAGAATCAGGCATTTTTAAGCAATGGTGTCCGCAGGTTTCACAAATTTGAGCACATTGTGCGGCAAGCGGTCTGGCGTACATACTACAACGAGCAATGTATTTTGCTGTTAGGGTACAGATGTCCGCACAGTCACGTAAAAGCTGAAGCTGAGTCGCCCTTGATTGGTCGCACATTCCAAGTACTGCGGTAAAAGTATTTTCACACACAGCTTCACAATATTGAACCATGCTTAATACACGTTCATGTGTATCTATTGGGTAGTAAGAATAAATTGTCGGATTCTCAGCCATAAAACCACTCCTTTCATTTTTTCTATATTATTCCAATTGATTATCAATGGTTCCATATGATATTAGCTTTTTTATAAATTTTAAAAAAGGAGTACACAAAAGCACCCCAATGGGCGTTTTCACTTTCCCGGTAACACTTCATTCTTTTAACCTGGCCTCGACCGGTTGGCGATAAAGCTTGGACATAAGGCATCACTTGGGGTTATTATACCAAACGTTCGTTTACCCAGAAAGATAAAATAAAAAACGCCCCGAAGGGCGTATTGTGGCGACGCACGGCAATGGGCGGTGAACGAATTGCCGCCGAAGGCGGCAATTCCATACTACGAGAAAAGCAGGAATTTGGCGGTAAAAGTAGAAAAGCCATCCCTTGTGAAAGTAATCAAGGAGATGGCTTCTTAATCATTTGAGCATAGGAAGATGTAGAGTTTGCGACCTCTCTCCCTATGCCCCGGATGGACTTGAAGTCCCATACAAGATGAGAATAACAACTCCCTGCCCAAATGTCCAGAGCTATATTAAAAATCCCAAAAATTTTCTTCCTATCAAACCTGTTTGCCCTAATAATTCATCCCACAGGCCGCATTGGAATGCCAATTGGGACCGTGAATTATGCCTGGACCATGTTAACGCAACTAGAATTACGATCTTCAACGCTTATTGCGAGCAATGTCACGAAACAATCAGTTATTGGCCGGAATTTGTGCTGCCATATCAGCGGGAACCGTTGGAAACCCACGAACAGGTAGTAATCGAGCATCTACAAGGAATTAGCCTTAGAGAAAGTGCCGCTAAAATCGGCTACGATCCACGTACTTTGTCCCGCTGGCTAAAGCTTATCTTGACTCAAGCCTTGGCACTTATTAATGAGGTTGTAGCGCGTATTCTTAGTATTATGAATCAAGAGATATTGCCGTTAACAGCAGCGGTAGCCAGGGAAGCCACAATGCTTATCCTTGCCTGGCTACGTAACTATGCCGGATGGATTAGCTTTCCTCGCCCAAATCGGTTAATGGGCTTGTGCAATCTGCTTGGTAGGGGCGACTGGGATCTGTGGGGAGCTCTTTTGGGAAACGCTAAGTCTCGGGCAAAAAAGGAGTATTCACCCGGCTAATCTCCCCCCGAGGGGGGAGATTCCCACAAACCTTGGTTATCGCCAAATCTCCTGACTTGCATCATGATGATCTTAGAGGTAAAACCCCTTAAAATTAGCAAGTCAGGAGGGAAAAAGTATGAATTTGCCACCGGATGATGAGCGTGAGCGGGTTGCTTTGCAACGATTTGAGATTATTGTACCCTTGCTTAAACGCCCAATGCCACGTGGTGCCCAAAAGCTCATACTTGAGGAGCTTACCAAAAAGATGCACCTTGATGCCCAGAACCGCCTCGTTTTTTTGGGTAAACGTACAATTGAGCGGTACCTGAGCAATTACCTTAAATTCGGCTTGGAGGGTCTTAAACCTAAGGTCCGCCCCGAACAAGGTTCACTTAAAGCATTTGGGCAGCAAGCTTTGGATGAGGCCGTGAAGATCAGACTGGCCCGTCCGGAGCTATCTGCAGATAGCATCATTGATATTCTACGCTCAGGCCAGATACCGGGCTCAGAAAAAATGTGTGTAAGCACTCTAAACCGCCATTTGCGTCGCTTAGGTAAAGATCGCCCAGCCTTGAAGCGCGTAGTGCGCAAACGTTACCGCCTGTTCAGCGTTGAAGGTGCCCATGCTTTATGGATTTGTGATGTCTGGGATGGCCCGTATCTATATGACGAACTAACGAACAAAAAACGGCGCTTGCGATTGGTTGCTATTATTGACTCATATACCCGTTATATTGTGCACGCTGAATTTTATTTTAACGAGAACCGCCCTTGTCTGGAGGATACTCTCCTGAAAGCTATTTTAAAGCATCACGTTCCAGAGATTTTTTACTGCGATAATGCCCGGGTATTTCGTTCTCAGCACCTAAAGCGCATCGCGGCGGAACTGGGCTTAAGCATTAAACATAGTCGGGCCGGGCAACCCCAAGGCCGCGGTCGAATTGAAAGATGGTTCAGAACGGTAGCCGAGAAATGTGAACCTCTGCTAAGAGAGCAGACTGAATCCGGCAAAGTGGCTACGCTGTATGAGGTCAATAGCTTCTTTACCGCCTGGCTGGAGAGGCGCTACCATAGTCGCCGACACAGCACGCTGAAGATGAGCCCTCGGGATGCCCTGGAAAAGGCCTGTGCCAGCCATCTGAACATGTCTCGTCCTGTTGAGCCGGCTACTGTGCATGAGGCCTTTTTATGGCGGGAAAACCGGGTAGTGAGCTCACTTGGAGCCGTAAAGATCTACAGCAATCTCTACGAGGTGGAGGAGAGTTTGCTTGGCAAGACCGTCGAACTGAGATTTAACCCTTACGATCTAAAGCGCATTCTGGTTTACTTCGAGGGCGTTTACCGGTGCGAGGCCCGTCCCTACCAGATGAAAAACTTCACCGAAAAACGCGTTAAAGAGCGTCAGACCGACAGTCATAAAGCACTGGAAAAAGCTATGCAGGCTATTGTTCAGGAACATAAAGACGAGATTAAAGAACGCTCCGGCCTGTCCTTTGCCAAGGCACTGGAGGTGAAGCACGATGAATAGCCCTTATTTCTCTTTTAACCGGGAGCCTTTCTCCCGGGAATTATCCCCTAAGGAAGTGTTCGTGTCCAAAGGACACCGTGAACTCCTGGCCAGGCTCAGGCATGTCATCAAGACCGGCTCTTTAGCGGTGATTACAGGGCAAGTTGGTTCCGGCAAATCCACGGCTATCCGGTCTGTTATGCAATCCCTGGAGGCTTCTCGTTATCGTTATATTTACTTGGCTAGTTCACAGCTTTCACCGGCGGAGTTCTACAAGAGCTTACTCTACCAGGTTAATATCCGGCCAAGCAGGGGTTTCTCCGAAAACAAACGCTTAGTGGCACAGGCTATGCTGGAATTACACCAGAAAGGGATAAAACCGGTAGTGGTGATCGACGAGGCTCAGGAGCTAACGGTGCAGATGCTCAGCGAATTTCGGTTTGTTCTTAACTATCAAGCAGATTCCTTTTCACCTTTAATGGTTGTACTGGCCGGTCAGCCACAATTAGCCGAAATACTGCGCCTTCAGGTTTTGGAATGCATCCGCCAGAGGATTAATGTACACTATCGCTTACCATGCTTGGGGGAAGACGAAATTGCCGCTTATATCCTGCATCACCTAAAAGTGGCCGGGCTGGACAAGCAAATATTTACGGATGCGGCAGTACAGCTTATCTATCAGTTTTCCAAAGGCATTCCTCGGCGCATTAACAATATATGCCGGTATGCCATTGTAGCGGCAGTCGTGGCCGATAGCCCGACAATTGACGCAGACGCGGTACAAAAAGGCCTCGAAGACGATGAACTAATTTAATAAAAGTACTAATGCCAGTGGCAATGACTTCTTAAAGAATAAAAACATTGCCATTGGCACTGATTCTTAAATATGGACGTTTAGCGCTAATGACGGTGACCTTACCGTCGTTGTTCAATGACTTTGTCGGTGATTAGCTTACCGCCAAGGAGCGTGAACCGCTACAGCGTATTAAATATTTCTCGTTTTTTCGGAAATCAAGTTTTAATGTATCATAGAGTTAAAGTTATATAGAAGATCAGAGGGTTAGAACTGTTATGATAACCTCTGTAGGCATGATGGGCAAGGTAAATGGCTGGATGATACCGGTAAGTGTTCATCCACTATGTTTTGCAATCGGTTCAATAGTAAAAAAACCGGGTGTTATAAATGATAAAATAGAAGTTAGAGAATATCTCTATGTTACGGTTTTAGTTGACCATGATGTTGTTGATGGTGCTCCAGCAATACGAGCCCTCTCTAAACTAACTAAACTTGTTGAACGTGGATATGGGTTATCTTGAGTTTAGTTTTCTAACGAGCAACATGACCTTTGAGAGCATTTGCACCAAATTTGCACCAAAAAGCAAAAAATCAAGGACTCCGGTTTCCCGAAGCCCTTGATTTTACTGGTGGGTGCAGTAGGAATTGAATTATCAGCACCTACCCCAAAGCCGCAATATAAAAGGGTTTTTAAGCGTTTGCCTGACTATCTGCCTGACAGCTATGCAAGGCGTTAGTTACGTTTATGCCGCGCCCTATGGCATGGGCATATACTGCCGTAGTCGTAGCAGGGCTACTGTGACCCAAGAAACTTGAAACCATCGGCAGCGGGTATCCGGCTGCCACCAGAAGACTTCCCGCCGTATGCCTTAAATCATGAACGGTCATACTTGGCAAAACCGCCGCCTTTACTATTCTTTTAATTGTACGCCGCACAGAGTTATCCCGAACAGGAATATTAACGTCATAATCCGCATGAAAAATTAGCGTTTCCCGTACCACATTGGGGTTAGTTTCTTTGTATTGATTTTTTAAATCATTCAAGAATATAAGTGTTTCTTCATCCAGCGGTATAGTCCGACGACTGCTTTGGGTTTTGGGTTCCGGCTTTAACTTACGTCTGCGTGTGTTCACTGCCCGCTGCACCGCTACCGTTCCGGATTGAAAGTCCACATCCTTCCACTTTAAACCCAGTACCTCTCCCAAGCGCATGCCGGTTATGGCCACGACTCTTACGATCAAATGATGTTTATATTTTCTGGCAGCGTTGAGGAGCTTCATCAGTTCAGTACCATCAAGAACATTCTTTTCTTGTTTTGGTACCCTTGGTGTACGTAAACCCACTGTTGGATCTGTGATAAGAAGGCCCCATGCAACGGCTTGCCTTAGTGCTGTTTTCAGAGTACCGCATATGCCTTTTATGGTTTTGGGCTTTAGCCCGGATATGGATAGGCATGAAAGTCTTTCCTGGAAATCCATCGAATTAAGACCGTACATGGGTAGATTTTTCATTAACGGATTCAATCTTTTAACATGGAATGTATATGTTCTATATGTCCCTTCATCAACAGAGTTTTGAATCCGTTTTAACCAGAAGCTTAGGTATTCATCCACATTCATAGCTACAGCCTTGGGTCCGACACGGCGTTTCATTTCAACTTCAAGTTCGGCCGCCCGGTGGTTAGCTTGAGTTTTATTACCATGAAAGGTTTCATAGTGGATTATACGCTTGCCATCTTTATCACGTCCCAAGTATATTGAGATTTGATATTTGTTTACACCGCGCCTTTTTACCTCCGCCATTTGTGACCTCCTATAACGGCAAAAAGCAGGAAAAAGTTAGGCAGGGATTTACTTCCCTGCCGCCTTACAGTTTACCTTTTTCCTCTTCAGAAAAATTTCTTATGAAATCCTCCAATGCAGATGAAGGTATGCGAATGCGGCGTTCAGACAGTTTAAGAGCCCTTAATCGTTTTGTATAAATGAGCTCGTAAACAAAGGACTTCCGCACCCGCAACTTTTTCGAAACTTCGGCTACCGTGTACATATCCATCATATCACCGCCCCTTTCATATTTATGAAATACAAAACCCCCGGTCAACCGGAGGTTATTATCTGGTGCTTATTATGCCATTTTCACAACTTGCGGGCCTGGAGAAGGCTTTGGAATCTTCCTGCCCTCGGCCATGGCCGCATAGATCCATGATAGCTTAACCTCTTCCAACCTGGCCATTGCTTCTTCCGGAGTGCTGCCGTGTATTTTACACCCGGGCAAATCCTTATGCTCAGCCAACCATTCCTCACCAGTCAACCTGGTTAATACAACGGGATATCTAATATTCCTGTATGCTTCGCTTTGATAAATTAATTCAGAATGATTAGCAGGAATATCAAGAAAACGGTCTAATTCTCCTTCAAGGGCCTCGGTGTTAATCTTAATTGTACTCATAACCATAGACACTTAATACCCCCCCTTATCTAGCCTTGATGCCTATGTATTTCAGCAAATCTTTTATATCCTGTACCTGGTATGGCCGTAAATTTTCATTCTCCATGAGAACAATTAATTTGGAATACCCTAAATATGTAAAAACCCGATGGCTGCCTGATCTTTTTCGCATCGAGCACCCAATTACCAATAACAACCGGGCTGCTTCCTGGTAGGATATATCCAATGGAACGGGGTGCTGATTAAACCTCTTTAATAGTTTTTCAAATTTGCCCAAAGGAAATACACCTTCTCGCTTATGTATATTTTAGACTTTTTATGGTTAGGTGTATAGGTAGTTGATTAATTATTTTTACTTAGGTTTGGCATCGCAAGTGACACGACATAGTTATTGTGTCTGAAAATATTTCGTGCTGTCTGTGGATCATTGGTTTTTAAATAACCAGATTTTGTTGTGTAGCGTGATATAGTCCCGAGTAGCACAATTTCATCGTCATTAAGTATAATTGGCTCTTTACGCCAAAAATAAGAATATTGAATTAAATTATCGCCCATTTTTTTCGCTTTTCCTTTTTTTACGTCCCGGGCAGCTTGTCCAGGCCGTAAGCGGCCCTTGATAATGCCTGTTTTATCAGATGCAAAAACAACTCTTGTCACAGGCGGAAAAAGCACAGAGATACCCCCTTTTTCAAGTCACTAAAAAGTGCGACCCGCGCCATAACCCGGGGCGGGAACGGGACAAAAGGAAAAAAATTTATTCCTGGCAATTTCTTACGTATTCATCTACGATTATCTCTTTTTCAATTAAAATAATTACGTCATTTACAGCATCTTCTATGCTATTAAAATATTTACCACTTGATACACTACCATATTCGGTTTCATTACTTCTTATAGTCGCTTGACTACCAAATCCATTACCAAAATCTAATATATCTATATCAGCAAAAGTACGACCACCCACTACATATTTTAAGCTGATCACACCATGAACGAGAGCACCCTTTAAGTTAATATTAAGTTTTTCGTAATCTACCAACATCAATACCTCTCCTTTCCCAAAATACCTCATTTCTGCTTAACCCACTAAACTTTTTTTCATCTTGAAAAAAGAATTTATATTCTTGAACATATCGAGGTCTATCACTTTCTTTTATTAGTTCGATAACTAAATCTTCAATTCGAGTCGCCATGTAATGATACTTCCCCGCCGGCAAATTCTTAGGCAAACTTCTTAAAATATCAATTAGACCCCGGAAGAAATAATCCACCTCCACAGCACCTACTTTTACTCTATTAATTCTGCTAGGAATTTTACAACAAATATTTGAGTATATATTTTGCGTTAATTCAGCCAACGCATACAAGTAAAACAGGTTATTCCCGTGTTTTTTAACGTGTTCTAAAGCTTTTAAGGGGTCGTTTGGATAAATTTCATAAACTTGGCCCATTAGTTTTGCATAATCAGGATTTGAATTATTTCTTTCAAGCCATTTTGAGACCTCGTCCATATCAAAAAGGTTTTCATGCCCTTTTTTCATCCGAGGGAGTCCAGCTTTTATATAACGAGTTATTGTTTGCCGACTAAGCTTTAATCTATCCTGCAATTCCTTCATCGTCAGGAAACCACTATGTTTCATCCCAAACCCCCCTGTTATCTTATCCCAATAATACTAAATGTAAAAATATAAGTCAATTAAAATTACAAAAATGACTCATAAAACAATATATAATGTGTCATTTGATTTATTTTGTAATAAAGAAACATCCAAGTAGGTTATGCAAGTCCCGGCACTGTCGGGACTCTTATTTTGGAGCTTGTCAAAATTTTGCACCAAGCAAAGCAAGGTCTTGCGAAAAATATTTAATACTGATAATATGTACTTAACGTACATGTTGCACAGTGAAATACCTTATAAGAAGTATACGTCTACAAAAATTCATACACAAGTACTTTTTTGTTATATTTTTATAAATTATATGTAAAATTCAGCATCATACTTTAAATTCCAACAACATACTTAATATTTTATTTTATATCCCCACCACCCCATTAATTAGAATAAATAAAGGGGGAGAATTAATGCTCACGTGTCGGACAGGTAGCATATTGCGGCTTTTGCGTGAAAGCTTAAATTATTCTGTTCGTAAATTAGCCGAAAAATATAAACTATCCGCTAGCGCTATTAATGCTTGGGAAACAGGCCGAAATAAGCCTAATGATACTATGGCCAATATAATTTATTCGCTCTGGAACGAATGGTTAAATCAAAAGGACAAATTAGACTTAGTTGAATCAATTTTCGGCAAAGATACTGATGGGTTAGAAGAATGGACAGCATCGGATATAGCTAGCATTCACTTTGAAAATTTTCTTGAAAGCTGTCACATTAGAGAGCTGGTTATAAGTTCTTTAGAGAATATTATGAATGTAAAAATAATAGCTGGGGAATTTTTGGCAAAACATTTAGAGTTTCTACCAGCGGCTCTTATAGCTCAAGCGAAATATATAACAGCTGATCAAATATTAGATAATATTATTTTGAGCAATACGCTTGAAGCCCAAAAATTATATTTATGTCGCCTATCTCTTTCAGAGTTTAAACCGATCAAAACACAAAGTAAGGATAACAACAAAATAAATAGATCACAAATCAAGATGGTTTTCCGAAGCTTAACAGATGCTATTGATACTATTTTAGCCACTACCCAAAATATACAACTCGAAAGTAATTCTATATCTTTTGAAGGTTATTATTTAGGTGATAAGACAAATAAAAGTGCTTTTGAAATACAAAACGACACTCCACGTATTGTGATTGAACTAACAAGTTTGTGGGCTCATGGCTATAATTCTGTATTTTTAGGAGATAAAAGTAAGTAACGCCTTGTTTTTTTATCATAGTTTATTTTTAACCCTTTTCTGATTCGCAGCAACCCAACATTTTTTATAATTCTAAGTTCGTATTTTTTATTATTTCGACCATAAATAAATTTAGCTAAATCCTTAAGAGAAATACCATTCTCGCCTGATTCTATAAGGCATCTATGAATGGTTTCAAGTACTCTAACCTTCTTGGCCATATATTTTTACCTCCCTGGTTATAGGAACCTGGTATTTCCCGGGTCCCTCAGTGCTATTTACTTTACAAATCTTCCTTTTATGCACATGACTACTCCTACTCCCAATTGCTGCTCTCATAAAACATCCAAAGAGATAATGCAAGGCCCGGCGCTGCCGGGTCTTGCATCTAGGCAAAAAACAAGTAAGGCAAATACCCCGCTTGTTAAATATCATTATTTATCCAATTTCCACATAGCCATGTAGTATCCCACGTTATATTTATCATCTTTTGCTGGTATTTCACATGTTTTAGTTTCACCTGGTTTTAATTTCAATATATAAAGCGGCTTTACTTTTCTAACTTCTTCAGAGGAACGGGAGAAATCAGGTAATTTATCCATATACATATCCCAAATCCAAATTTCCACAGGCTCATTATATCCACCGAATTCAACCAGCCATGGATCTCCACCAGGCGTTGCTGAACTATCAGGCCCATTAGGCAAAACGCCGCAAACTACTAGACCATACTCGAATTCTTTTTCTTCTTTGTCCTTTGGTACTCCGTACCAGTTAATCAGCACAGGTGTATACCACCGCCAACCCTGGGCCAGGTCGGAGAAGTCCTGGTCGCTCATGCCTAGTTCCTCACGGATGGCAGGATCTTTTAAGTCAAGCAGTTCTGGCGTCAGATCAAGAGTCTTTTGAACGGTGACTTCGCCTTGGGCTAAATCCTCGCCGGTTTTTTCTGCCTTGTAGTTGTTGGGGAGCTTTGTGAGGTATTTTTTATTGAAATAATCCCAACTTTCAGAGCGGCCAGCGTTTTTAAGTCCCTCATCCGTTAAGGTGAAGTCGTATTCTATCTCTACCCTGGTAACGGTAAAACCGCTGGTGTACTGCGTTTGGGGCAGAGTGAAAACCTCGGGCTCTAATGTTTTATTTGTCAAGCCGTATGGATCGGGTTTGCCGTCATGGTCGGTATCCTGCCATCTGCCGTCCGTGTGCTGCCACACGTCAAAGCTGCCTACACTTACTTGGCGCAAAAATAATTGCTCCTGGGGTTCGGCCAAAGCCGTTCCCGGGAGCAACAGCAGCAGGGCTGCAAGCAAAAGTATTAATTTAGTTAAACGCATTATTATTTGCTGCCTCCTTTGTAGAGGGGATTTTTAATAGCCAGGGCTTGGTTACTAAATAACAACGTGATATGCGTGACATCTTCGATCTTGGTGCCGCCGCCCGGGTCGGCTTCCAGGCTGACGTAATAGCCGTGGGTAAAGGGGTTGCTGCTGTATTCTTTCAGCGTGTTATCCCTTTGCACGGATACGTTGTTGCCCTTGGCAAGTATTAATCTTGCCGGCGTAAGGTCACCTGTAGCCTGTTTAACATAAACCTTGTCCTTTTGCACGTTTACATCATAGATAATTGTATCATTGTTACTACCCATCGCAACCGGCTTCTGACGCAGTTCCTCCACAGTCATTTCCATAATACTGGCACCTGGTTGCTTGAATTCGTAGGGAATGGCTTTTCTCTCGGCAACCACATAATCATTCGGATCAAGCGTCGTACCGCTAAAGGGCCGGGTTTCCCCTGCCGGCAGCTCCGGTTCAGTTGGCTGCACCGGGGTTACAGGCGTTGCCGGAGCCTGGCCGGTGATATACTCAACTACCGCTTTCACGTCCGGTTTCTCCGCGCCTTTGGGCCAGCACAGCACAATGCCGTTTTCGGCATCCCAGGCCACTTCATACCCCAATGCCTCGGCCACAAACCGGGCGGGCAGATACGTGCGGCCGGTTTTCAGCAGCGGAGCAACATCCATCGTTGTTGCCTTGCCGTCACTCTTAATTGTTTTACTGCCAACAGCCAGATCCACCACCGGGAAGCCGGGTTCATCCAGGGTAACCCTGGGGCTTTCCCACCCGATATAATCATCGGTCACGCCCAGGGCGTTGCCCAAGTACCGCACCGGCACAAAAGTTCTTCCGGATTCAATGAACGGCTTGGCGTCCATCAAAACACCGGGCGTTTGCCCATCGACAAAATACCGGTCGCTGCCCACCACAAATACCACGCTTTTTACCAGCTGCTTTTGCTGGTCGTAGACATTGACCTGCTCATCCGCATAAGCTGTAAAAGAGATGAACGTGAATAATATAAGCGATAGAATCGTTAACAATCGTTTCATATCTTGCTTGCCTCCCTTAAATAGATTTGCAATTCTTGACAATTAGCAATTCGAGATATATTATTTACTTAGAAGTTATCACCCCTTTAATAAATGGGAATACTGAAACTGAAAACGGCTCGAGTGCCCCACCAACCGGGGTTTTCATCTAGGACCTCTGAAACTGTTACCGCAGTTTCAGAGGTTTTCAATTACTTACCTTCTAGTTAGCTGAACAACGAGGGTCAGCAGGAGTATTATTGCGATTACGACTTGTACTGCGTCGCTGATTGTGATCATCCCGCCTCACCTCCTTCTTTGGATGGTTTCCATCCCCGGCAGGTGAGGCCCGCCCTCAGTTCGGTATTCCCAAACATTATTTTACCATGTTCTTGTCAGTGCGACAGAAAAATTTTCCTTATGTCTGTCCGGCACCACCACCTTTCATAGTTGCTATGTAGTGGCCACGAA
The DNA here is from genome assembly GCF_000233715.2 of Desulfoscipio gibsoniae DSM 7213. GTDB lineage: Bacteria > Bacillota > Desulfotomaculia > Desulfotomaculales > Desulfallaceae > Sporotomaculum > Sporotomaculum gibsoniae. The sequence goes on along the minus strand of NC_021184.1, from coordinate 1,690,259 downwards.
ATACTCATTTGTCAAATTTTTTACACTTGGGTATTGGTGGCCACTACATAGCCTTATCGTTTACCTTACCCAACTAACCGACCAATAAACACCCTCTCAGAAGCCCGTAAAAGGAGCTTAAAGCGCTTTTCTATGCCTATCTAGGGTATTGACAAGGCCAGTCCTATTTACAGCCTTATTGTCGCTTTGCACCGCAAGTAGCTCTACTGCCAACCTAAACCCATCACGTAAGCCCTGCTGAAAAATAAGCTTATTATCAATGCATGCCTTAGATATTATTAAACTTTCAAATCTTAATAAAAGATCATGTTTATCACCTGGTAAAGCCCTCTTTAAATCGTTATAAATATTTTCACTCTTTTCATATAGCTCGTTATACTCATCTCCAACATACGGATCATTGAATGCTGAAGTATAACGGGTATCACAAAGAATAGCTAACGGACTAATCAAATTTTCCGCATCCAGGTTATTTAGAACCTTGGGATCAAAAGCTCTCCTAACCATCTCCGGCAAATCATCCTGGGAATTAATACCCTGCCATTGCCGTTCCATGAGATTCCCTCCTATTCATTGTTGCATGGCTATGTTTGCCTTTCAGTAACGGTTTAGCTAATGCCTTGAGCTTAGCCAAAGGTAGATCGCCAAACTTATTATGAACCATCTTCAGATAAAGTTCAGGTTCCAGTATTACTCCTTTTAATAGTTTGAATAGGAATTTACTGTCCCTACTACTTTCATGTGGCATAGGTTTAATTTTATAAACCTCATCCCTTAACGCTTTCTGTTTGCCCTCGTCATAACCGGCAATTATAATCGCTAAAACCGCTACAAAATCAATCAGGGAGAGTTCCTCAAGTAATGTTAGCCACCAACCGTCTACCGGTTCGTCTATTAGAGTGGTTTCCTCCACCAGCTTATACAGGTTAATTAAATTTGAAATATCTTTTTGCCCTGCAGTGCATTTAACATGCCCAGCATTATACTCAACAGCTTTCACTATAACCCCTCCCCGTTTCACTTTGTGCCAACCTTTTTGCTAAATCAATTGCTAAATCAAGCAACCGGTAGGCAAAGCGATCCGCTTCAGCTTCCTTCTTCATTCTCCAAGACTTATGGGATTCTGACCAATAAGCTTTAGCCCAAACAGCATTCATTTGTCTGCGGTGCAATACATAATGCCCAAACTCATGCGCTAAAACAAAACACTTTTCTGCCAGAGGCAAATCTTTATCAATAAAAATAACCTCATCAATATCCGAGTGAAAGAATAAGCCGTCAATACAGTCCCCCGTTAGCTGCTTCACCGGTATATATACAACCGAAATATCATGCTTAGCCGCAAAACTGCCTAAAAACTGATAAATACGTTCTGCTATTGAATCCTCAACCAAACACTGCCTGCCCGTAATAATAACGCACCTCCCGGAAATCAGGTCTACTTCACCCCAAAAGGCAGGCTATAATGTTGGTAACTGCCCTTTGAGGTGGTGCCGGGAGCATTACACCCTCACGCCGCCAAGCATAGCGGGTGTAATGCCTCCCATTCCCAAAAATAACCGCTTTTATTGCTCGTACTTACTTCCCATCACCGCCTTTAGCTTTAACTTTTGTAGAGCCTTTTGGTTTGGTGGCCGCCAGCTCAATTTCAAGGGCCGCTTTTTCTTCCCGGCACTTGGCCAATGCTTCCTGCAGTTCCCGCATCTCAGCCAAAGCCTTGCGCTGGGCATCCAATACGGCTTTATCCTTGTCTAATTCAGCCCGTTCCAGTGCTTGTTGCAGTCTTTTGTCGTATTCCTCCTTGTCGGATTTGGCTGCCGCATCGTGCATGGCCACCGCTTCCTGTAATTCCTGTTGGACCTTGCTAAGATTAAGTTCCAGTTGCCCGCGTTCGCGCTTAACCTGTTCCAATTCCTGCCGGTAAGCCTCGGATTGCTCTGCTTGCTCTTGCAAACCTTCAGCTTTAATCTCGGCTTCTGCAGCCGCCTTTTCCGCCAGGACTGCCAGACGGGACGATTGTTCCCGAGCATCCTCCGACCGAGCAAGAGTTTCACGCATAGCCAAGATTTCCGTTTCTGCGTTTTTCCGGACCTGGGCTGCCGTGGCCTCGGCAGCATTAACCCGTTCCTCGACCTCTATGGCTACACGCTCTGCCTGTGCCTGGGTATCTAAAGCCTGGGCCTTGGCCTGTTGGGCTTCACTTAAAGCTTGACTGATCCGGGCGGCATCCGCTTCCTGACGATCTTGGGCACTCTTAACGATGGATATATATATTTCCTCAACACGGGCCAGGTGGTGACGCAGGTTTTCCAACTCCTTTGATTCGGCCATGCTTTCCCGTGCCTGGCTGGTTTCGTATTTTGCAACCAACTGAGCCAGAAAATCTTTGGCCGTCATGCCGGATTGTTCCACCAGATCCCCTAACCGGTCCTTTGTGCTCGCATCTAACTTTACCGAGTAAGTAACTATATCCGCCACGGTATACTTTCCTCCCTTGATTTTATTGTGGTTTACCGATGTAAACTTGTATACTTTTAGTAAACATAATAGCGATCAGCTTATCCCTGCTGCCGAACAACTGCAGGTATCCCAAAGCCCGCTATTCTGCTTACATACCGCCCCATTCCCTTGTCATATTCAAACGCACTACCTGCCCACCTTAACCACTGGTCGCTGCACAAGCAATCCCTGCCCACCCGCAGCCGGGCGTCAACTGAATTTACCCGGGCATCAATAGCCTGCTGCCGTTCCATGTATGGCTCATACGGGCCACCGCTGATTCTCTTCTTGCCGGCTCCCCGCCTGGCTCCGCCATGGCCGATTGCCGACAGTATACCGTGCTCCTTACGAAAAGTCCTCAATGTCCGCACCGACACACCAAGCTCACCGGCGATTTCCTGGTCTGTTTTCTCTGCGCTTACCAGCTCAAGCACCCTGGCCAAATCAACATTTTTTTTCGGCCTACCGCGTTTCTTTATTGCAGCTTGATTAAAGGACATACGAAGCTCCACACCCTTCCGTTCGGCTTTTTCCTAAACCTGCCGAACCGTTACTTTTTCCTGATTTTGTGTTAAAATTGTTTGATAAAATTTTACTATTACCGCTGCTCGGATTCAGCCAGTAGTTCACTGGCCGGGATACCGAAGAATTGTTCCAACCTGCGCTGTAATTTCCATGAAGGATTACAGCGACAGTTTACGATATAGCTAATCATTTGCCTTGACACACCAACTGCCTTACCCACTTCTGTATAGGTAAGCTGCTTTTGCTGTATTTTAGATAACAACATTTGTCGCTTCATCCTGCACCCCTTTCCGTAAGTATCACTTACTATATTTTTAATTATACCGTAAGCACAACTTACGGTCAATAGGAGATCCCATGTTTACAAAAAGAATTTTTTCAGAAAGGCTATCCTTGCTTATTAATAAAAACAAACTTTCTAAGCAAGCCGTGGCTAATGCCATTAATGTAAGCCGCCCGGCTGTAAGCCAATTTGCTAATGGCGAAAACCTTCCATCTGTTGAAAAGCTGGTTGCCCTCGCCGATTTCTTCGACGTATCCATAGACTACCTGGTGGGCCGCAGCAACGATCCTCGCCGGCATTAAACCGAAAGGAGAATCAATATGGGAGAAATCCTCAATCAAATCCAGGCTGAACTCAAATCCCTAAAAGATAGCCAAGCCAAGATAGAATCCCGAATTGACAAACTGGAATCATTACTAGTCGCAAAATACCCTCGCCCGGTAAAACCGCCGGAAAATCAGCCAAAAAAACCGGGGTGGAAACCGTATTTTGATATCAATGCCTTAATGGATTACTGCGACACCACTGGTATACATCCAGGGGATCTTACCGGCGAAGAAATGAACAAATTCAGCTCCGGGAACGTACCCGGGAGCGTATTATACCTTTAGGTGAAAGGAGCGAATAATCATGGACAACGACAAATTTCAAGAGCTAGTGCTCCAGCAATTCCAAGTCATTACTGGCGAACTAAAAATCCTTAACAAACGAGTCGGCAACCTCGAAGAAGGCCAAGCCCGTCTTGAAAAATCCCAGGACATCCTAGTCACAGAAGTAATAGCAATAAAATCCAAAACAAACGAAATTGACACCAAGTTAACCAAACAGGCAGTACGCGTCGAAAACGAAATCGAACCCAAAATCAACACCCTCTTTGCAGGCCACAAACAACACACCGAGCAGCTGGCGCGCATTGAAGAACGAATTAATAACCATACTGAACGCCTGGATAGCATTGAAATTGATACCGGTTACCTGGTATCCAGGGTGGCCCGGCTTGAAAAGATAGCTAAGTGACTATCACCTCCCCCTCATTGACCGTCGATACCGATGGCACCGTAAAGGAAACCACCATCCACAAAAATCAATAACCTGCCGCCATAAGCTTGGCATTGGCACCACCATGACGCAGCCATAGCGGACCTATTTTAGAATCGCAATAGCACCAGATATTACCATCCTTGGTTTTGGCTATGGCTTGCACTTTGCGTAAATCCAACGGTACGGGGCTATAGACATCTGCAAGCATTTCCAGTACATCTCCACCGGTAAAAACATTTACCACGTAATCATTTTCAAATAAACTGTCATACGTTACAGCGAAGCCGTATCCTTTGCCGATCTTGAATTCTATGTTTGGATTATGCTTCATGATATTTTGCTCAAGCCTCATTGCGTTCACCCCCCTGGATAACCTCACCGTTATACACAACCGTCAACCTTTTCGGTCCATTGAAAAAAGCGTAATAAAAGCCTCTCAGTTTTTGCTTCACATCCTCCAGCAGATATTCCCTTTCATCCTCTATTTGCTCCCAAACACAATCGTAATCATCACGAAACTCCTGCTCCAACTTCTGCCTTTCCCCATCAATCAACTCCTCAAGCGCATACCCTTCCAGCTCCCATTTCACATATTCATCTTTACTTAAAAAGAACTCAGCACTAAACTTCTCCCGCAACCGACGTTCAACCTCATCGTTCACCGCCTTATCGGCTTCCTCTTTGTAAATATCCTCAAAATAAAAATCTAAATGGTCACACATCAAACCGCCATAATTCCTTTTCCACTTGTATTGAGCAGCCATCATGATTTCCCAAGCACACCTTTCCAACTCACTCTCCAAAATAACCTTCATCCGGAACACCCTCCATCATCAAGATTAGCCGAACTCATACCCGGGCGAAGCCCAAAAAGGGGTTTGGGGATTAATTAATCCCCAAAATATAAATCTTTTAACCTCCCCCCGCCGTTTTTCGCCTTTCGGCTTAAGGCCGAACCAGCGGCACTGTGACGGCAGGTAAAGGGTCGCGCAAAGCGCGAGGCCGAGGAATACCGGACCGGCCCAACGGGCCGGGAGGATATGCCGCAGGCCCTTGCCCTTTACCTGCCGTCACAGAGCAGCTATAATGAGGCCGCCGAAAGGCGAAAAGTAAAATCAAAGCGCCGCGTTAGCGGCGCATCCATATTAAGACCCAAAAGAAAAACCCCAGAGCCGCGCTCCGTCGGGTACCCACGGTGGCCGACGCAGTCGGCCATGAGCGTTAAACCGAGACCGCAAAGCGGGCTCGGTAGCGAAAGTGGGTGGCGGAAATTAGCGCCCAAAAAACAATTAATCAAGTCACCTTGCTGCCGATATATAGTGTCCGCTGCTGCTGCAGGTCACCGCGCATATCCATAGCCACCGATGACCGGGCGGGCACTCTCCCTGCACAAAGCACCTCGCATATTCAGCACTGCACATACTACCGCGCACCATGGGTCCACCGCGGGCGCACCGCGGATCCGCGGAGCGCGCACCGCCAAAGGCAGCAGCTAACCGCGCCAGCACCGCCGCATTGGGACGGCCCGGCAGGGCCGTCCCAATCTGCGCGGTGGCTAATGCGTGACTTCGATCACTTTAGCACAGACAAGCTCAGTGCAGGCTTTGACGCGTTTTTTTGCGTGAAAGCCTGCGCTTTTGCAAAACCTGCTCCAAAGAAAGGACCGGATATGCCTACCAGCCCAGCCGGACGGTCGCGTTTTACCCCAAAGAAATACCCCAAAAGCGACGGTCCGGCACCTCTTGGCCACCCTAAACATCATCCAAACTGAACCCTAACTCCTTAAGCAGCTCCTCAAACTGTTCCACTGTAGAAGTAAACACCCCATAATTACCACAACACTCAAGCCCGGGCACACAAATACCCAACTGCACCCGACCGTGCTTTTGAAACCCCAACAACACCTGCAAATGCTTAAGACTAATCCCCCTAACCGCTAAATCATCCTGCTTAATCAAGCTTAAAAAATTATCGGCCTGGCCCTTATCTAAAAACAACGGGATAACAGATTGATTGGCATAAAAGCTACCAGTGGTCTCCCCATCTGCCTCGACACACATCAACGTCCAAAACGGTTCCCCCTGCACCTCCGGCCCCGGCAACAACTCCACTAACGTATTTTGCAAAACCCGCCGAGTAATTTCAAAGGCATGATTTTTCACCATATCACCTCCTAATACTTCCAATTAGCCTTTAGCACCTTAACCCTAACGCCCATACCCGCTGCCGCTTTAATAACCTGCTTTTGCCTGATTTCCGTAAACACCAAATAATTAACCAACAATTGTCCCCGTATTTCCGGAGGCAGTCGTGAATAAAGCTTCACCCTTCCCGCCAGGTACTTTAGCGAATACTGATAATCAATAACAAGCACATTTAATTGACCATCCCTTTCAAAAAACAAATCCGCACCGCGAAAGCACTTGGCCAGCACATCATAATCAGCACCCATCCACCGACCCAACACCTCCCGATGTGCTAAATATTGAATCCCCAGCGCCAAAGCGAAGTCACAAGCCACCAAATGTTTCAAAACCACATCCACCCCAGCGTTTTTGTAAATCTTCGCATACCAGGGAAGCAACAATTCAATCGTTTCACCGCCCTTGGGAGCCAGGTAATAATATATCCTGCCACAACTCAGCTGCCCGCCATTAATCAATTTCCCCCGCCGTAAAACCAGCAGCCGTTTATAGGCGGTCTTATGGGCACCACTAAAAACACCAGCCTTAAACAACTGTTCCAGGGTAACAAACCGCCACCGGGCCAAAAACTTAAAAACCCTTTTATCCCGTTCCGTAACAACAACCAGCCACCAACACCCCCTTATGCAACATACGTCACAAATTCACCCGCCGCCCCATACTTGGCTAACGTCTGCTCCCGCCCGGCAGGGCATACCCAAACCACCTCTTTATCGCTAAACCCGGCCACCTTCTCACGGATCTGTGCTGGCGTATACTTCCCGCAATCAGTTTCAACGAAAACCTCTCCGCCTTCATCACTTACATAAGAAGCATCCGGCACAATATCACCACCCCCCGCATAAACCTTATTTTCAATTTCCAGCGCATCACCGATACGCCAACTTGCCCGCTCACTTCCGGAAAGATTGAAATAAATATCATTGGTCCGCACCTGGTGCACAACCTCGTTAGCCTTGCCCGGATGAGTAAAAACAATACTCCTGTCCAACCCCGGTCCATCCGGGCCAGTGGCCCAGCGTTTGCCTTTGGTATCCAAACTGTACACCTTTAAAAACATGCCGGGTTTTTCCCCACCAACTGTATGTTCAGTAAGGTATCCCGCCTTACTTAACTGCTTTAACCGATCCTCACAAGTTCTATCCTTGGCAGCCGACCAATAAGCATTCTTAACCTGTTGGAATGACAGCACCCGGCACCGGGCCAAATCGGTTAAGAAATTTTGATCCCGTAGCGTAAGTTGCTTAGCTTTAGTAATGCGTGCGATAACAACACCTCCTTGCAGATTCCCACCTCAAAAGGCGCAGCCCCAAAGGGGGTCCGGGGGTTAAAAAACCCCCGGCGGGGGTAAGGGGATTATAAGGGGAAAGGGGCAGCGCCCCATTTCCCCTTATGCGTCCCCGCAGGGGACGCGAGAGCAAGCCGGGTGAACGAAGTGAACCCCGAAAGCCGAGAGCGGCAGGCATCGAAGATGCCCTTGCCCGACCGCAGGGAGGGTGCCGCCGAAGGCTGAAGCGCCGCTTATGGTCCGTGCGAACGAAGTGAGTTACGGACCGTTAGCGGGGGGACTGCTCCAACTCCGCTATGGTCTGCCGCAAGACGGCAGACTATAGCGGAGGAACGCGGGCAACGGCGCGGCTTGAGCATAGCTCATACCCCACACAACGGGCACACACAACCAGCGCACACCGGCAGAGGGGGGCGCGGTGTGGGGCTATTGTGCGGGGCACAGCCATGAATTATTAGCATTAATTGGTAATAATTCATGGCTATAGCACCACTTCCCCGGCTTCAGCAGCACCCGCATTGTTGCCAGCGTTTGACATATCATCCTTGATTTGACTACCCGTTGATTGATCATTTCCCGGCAGATCTGACTGTTTTACCAACTTATCTTTGGCATTTTTTAACATACTCTCTACTGTAAATGCACCCCTATCATCCCTGGGTCCGGGTACCGGCTCCGGCAGTGGCAGCTGTTCCAGCCGGTCTTTTTCAGCTTTCGAAATCAGGTAGGCATGGTTGGCCAAACCGGCCAGCTTGCCGCGCCTGATGATCACGGATTTACCCGGCGGCATTTTCTTAAACATATTTGAGTGTAAAAGTGGCACCTCTATTTCTGTGCTGCTTTCACCTACGGTTTGTCGTCGATCCCCTTTGTCCCAACCTGAAAACAAACCCTGAGTTTGGGTTTTGTTCTCGCTATGGTTCATTACCGTCTGCAATACTGTTCCGGTGTATTGCGAAAACAGTTCCGCGTCAGCGGGAGTGTCGGCGTTAAAAATAATTTTAGTCCGGGTGTTCACCTGGATGGTGTTGGCAAAGTCGTCACCCACCGCCAGTAGGTCACCCATGGCCTGATTGGCCAATAGTAAGCCATAATTGGCCGACCGCACTTTAGAAATAACGTTCCGGAACGCCTGGCAAGCCATGTTCTGAAATTCGTCTATAGCTATGATGGCCGGTCGTGACTGCGGTGACCGGAACGCTGACAGATACTGCAAATCTTGAGCGATCATTTTACCAATGGCTGAGCTGGCTTCCGGGGCCAATGCGGATTTTAAATCGAAATATACCACATCCCCACGATTCATGATTTCACCTATGTCTATATCCGGCTGAGCTGAGTTTATTTGTTCTATATCGGCAAATGGGGTTAACGCAGCGGTTAGGCCCTTGAGCTGATTTTCATCTACGTTTTGACCGGTCAACTGGAACACTAAACCCGGATTGTGTAAAATACCATGTATATCACCCAGGGTATATTTAACCCCCCGTCTATCCAGCTCTTTCAAAAGCGGGATGAACGTAGCCTGCTGCACATAACTATAGAATTTAGCCTCACCAGCAAAAACCAATTCCAATGCTGTCATTATCCGTTCAACCTTATCCAGCGGGGTACCGGTGGCCAGCGGGTTATAAATGTTTGTTTGTTCCCGTGGATCTAGTGTAAAAATGTAAAACCTTTTGCCGTTCGTAATAGCTTCCTGAGCCAGCAATTGAATAGCTTGTCTGTCCTCCTTGAAGTCAATCACTACCAAAGCTGCACCTTTCTTGATGGCCTGTATACATATAGGCGTGACACCGAAGGCGGTTTTGCCGCTGCCGGAACCGCCCAGAATGTGAATATGCTCTGTCATATCCGTTGCAGACACAGTGACAGGCCGTCGCCGGTCATCCAGACCGAGAAAGTACTGATTTTCAGGCACCCAATTCAGCCACTGGTTTATGTCGAATTGAAATTTTTTGAACCGTAGTTTTCGGATATCGCGATATTCGGCATTGTTTTTCTGTTTTCCACTTTGCATTTTGCTCTTAATCGCACCGGCCAGGCCCAGGATGATCAGGCTGGCATTTATAAATAGCCAGCAGGTGCGTATTTCCGGATTGGATAGCTTGTCTACCTCAAAAACCCAGGCTTTGGCCACAAATAACGGGTGGTGCCAGTACCAGTTGACCAAGCTTAAGTCAAGCGGTTGGCCTATATGCTGCACACTATCAACAAGTGCCACAAAAAATGCGGCGGCGGTACCCAATATCCACACGTCCAAAATATACAGAACGGCCAACCCCAAGACCGCCAGGCCGATTATAATCGGCCTGCGGTATTTTGACGGGACTTCCTCCGCAAAACGATAACGGAGATTTCCTAACATGCTTTCAGCTCCTTTTCAATTTCCTTATGCGAAGTAAAAAAACCCCGTTAACAGGAGGTTTTGATCATCTTACATGTGGGTTTTGGTCCTTATTTGTTCGCATAAGGCTTCTTTTGCGAATTCAGCTCATGTAAAGCGACTGGATCAGCTTCTTTCGTTCCAGTGCTTCCGCAGTGTCCGGTTCCCTAGCTCTGGTTTGGGTGTTTTTCCGGACAGCTTGGCCGCCGGGGGAAGCCCTTTTTTTTTGTTGTTGCTGGGGCGGCCGCCCAGGCATTAACCTAAAATCATCCCGCAGGGCGGCAATAAGAAAGCCCGGTGCATTCCTAGTCCGGACGCTTCCGAGCATATTGATTTTCTCTTTCACTTTTCCAATGCCGTATTCAGTTACCAGGTTAGTTAATAGCTCCAACGGTATCCGGACACCACATACTTTTTCAGCCTGCTGTTGAAATTCTGTTAAAGCTATTCTTATGAGATCTTTTTGATTTTTTTCGCCAGGCGGTTCAACAACAACATCAACAACATTATTATTTATATAATTATATTGTACCGATTTTTCGTACGGCTGCCGTTCGATTTTTTCGTACGGCTCATCCTGGAAGCCGCTATTTTCTTGGGTATTGTTAAAGCCGTACGATTTTTTCGTACGGCTTTTTAGCTTACTATTTTTCTCCTTTATTTTCCTTAATTTAACTAATTCCTGTCCATGTGAATTTCTATCCTCCCAATTACGGCACTTTCGTAATTCACAAAACATGCTATCAGCATATATCGGAATGTCGTACCAATAATAAATATTTTTCATACTGCCGAATTTGTTTTTTTCCTGAACTATGTCTATTAAACCGAATTCGTAAAGCTTTTTTATTATTTTTTGAGCCTTATCCACTGATTTACACCCAAATGCATCAGCAATGTTCCTTATGTTTTTATGGTGACTAATATCATCCTGCGGATACTGTTCCCGGTCACACCAAGTGTAAATCATCAACCAAGCTGAGAACACTTCCATACCCAGGACTTTCATCCAGTGATCGGCGTGATGAAATGTAAGCGGCGGTAATGAAAGCTCTCGACGTGGTTTCTTAACCCGGGCGCGAAACTCCATTCTTTCATTCATTTTTTGAAACCTCACTATTTAATCTGTGCTGCTTCAATCCGGCAACCCACATAGAGAAAAAGACAACCCATATGGGCTGCCTTTTCTGCCTGACTTTTTGCCTGACTATCTGCCTGAATAGTTGCGGAAAGCCGCATGAATTAAGGGTTTTATGCGGAACCAAAATAAAGTGTTTTAAAAAACAAAAATACCTGCAAAACCTTATATATAACGGCTTTGCAGGTATTCGTGTGGTGGGTGCAGTAGGAATTGAACCTACGACCCCTTCCGCGTCAAGGAAGTGCTCTCCCCCTGAGCTATGCACCCGTACATATGATAATTGTTTCATCCGCTGCAACATTTATTATGCCGCAAAACGGGCCAAAAGTCAAGGGGAATAAACGTGGCAAATTATTAATCATCACTCGTCGACTATTTACTGCTACCCCCCCAGCCTTACCGACGACTCTGTAAGCATGCGCCGTATGGGCAGGCTGTAAGGGCACTTTTCCTCGCATTCACCGCACTCAACACAGGCGTCCGCTTTATTGGGCAAGGCCCAGTAACGTTCCCTGGCCCATTCTTTTAAGTCGTACCTGGTATAGTAACCGTCCAGCAAAAATACTGTTGGTATATCGATACCCTGGGGGCAAGGCTGGCAGTATTCGCAACGCCGGCAGAAAGCGGCCCCCAGTACACCTGCCTCTTTCTCCAGTACCTTTTTTTCAACAGCGGATAAGGGCAGCAGTTCATGGCCGGGCATCACGTTTTCGTCCACCTGAGCCGGCGAATCCATCCCGGGAATAACAGTAGTTACGTTGTATTCCAATATAAAGCGCAAGGCGTAATTTGTATTTCTGATGGCTCCCCCGGCAAGCGGTTTCATTATAATGATACCGGCACCCACTTGTTTCGCCTGTTCAAACAATTCCTCCGCCCCACTGGCTTCCACCGCATTAAAGGGAAACTGAACAGTTTCCAGTTCACCTGACTTAAGAGCTTCCACCAGATAGCTCCGGATATGCCCAGTGATGCCGATATGCTTGACCACCCCTGCCCTTTTGGCTTCCTTTAAGGCAGCCAAAGCACCGTCCGGTTTAAACACCTGTTCCAATGCGGCCCTGTCTTTAACGTTATGTAATTGATAAAGATCAATATAATCCACGCCCAGCGTAGCCAGGCTTTTTTTAATATCCGAGGTCATACCATCTTTGGTACGGGCCATTGACTTGGTAGCAATAATTACTTTGCGCCTGCAACATTTTAGGACTGCACCCAGTTTGGCCTCACTGTCGGTATAGCCCCGGGCAGTATCAAAAAAATTAATGCCCTTGTCCAGAGCCCGCTGCACAATAGCCGTGGCTTCTTTATCGGATACCCGCTGAATGGGAATCCCCCCAAAACCAATTACCGATACATCAAGACCCGTGCGGCCCAGCTGCCTGTACTGCAAATTAATTTCCCCCTCAAGTATGTATTTTACAAAACGAACCTATTACAATTTGCAAAATGCAATATTTTCTGCCGAAATGACTATTCTGCAATATATAGTGTATATAGTCCCGCTTTATTTGTCCAGTTCCGCACCCTGGCACTGTAAAAGGCATATGCATAATCAGTCCGTTACAGGCGCACCCGGGCGTTTGAAGCGATAACCTACTTATTAGTAAAACCAATATATCATTTATAACCAGCAAAAAACTGCCCTTCTTGCTTAAAGGCAGTTTTTCAAGTCCAGCATTAGTTTGCGAAATAACAGCGCCTTAAACTCCTGAGCCCAATAATCCCAGGGATTTAAGCAGTTCAATTGTATTACCCATTATCAAGATTTTTTCAATCCAATATACCCCAGTAAGCTCTTACTCAGATATAAGTTTGCTTAACGTTATGCTATCTCGATTTTTTTAAGATAAGACACAACAACCTTTTTAATATGCGCAATGTATCAATGATTTTAAAAATGCTATATTAATGTCTTTTCAATGTAACAATTAATTTTAGCCTGATTACTTGGAAAACCAGTATATCATACGGGAAAATAAAGATGCCGGGGGCACCTCCCTGGCCGCCACAAGGGGTACTTTAATCAGCCGGTAGCCATTAATGGTAAATACCGCGTGTCCGAGCAGCTGTCCCTCACGCACCGGTGCGGCGGGTTCGCTGTGCATCAATACATCCAGCTTAATGTTAGGCTGCTGGTCCCTGGCTATTTCAACCCGCACCGGGTTGGCCACAGTTAATGGCACGGTTTCATACACACCGCCTTTGACCTTTATTTCAGCCATCTCCTTACCAGCCGGGAAAATGGTCACCGGGTGCACTTCCGAAAAACCGTAATCCAGCAATTTAGCAGCTTCCCGGTACCGGTTCCCGGCATGCAGCACCACTGCAATGAGCCGCTTGTCCCCCCTGGTGGCCGAAGCTATCAGACAATTACCGGCCCGGGCTGTGCTACCGGTTTTAACCCCGTCTATGCCATCCACCTCATCTTCATGCAGCAAACGGTTGGTGTTTCTAACCTCCCTTTCCTTTTCCGGTTCGACCCACCTGACCACGGTTTCCCGGGTGGAAACCAGTTCATTGATAAAATTATTTTGCAGCGCGTAACGGGTAATCAGCCCCAGGTCATAAGCAGTGGTATAGTGCTGCGGATCATGATAGCCGTTGGTATTGGCAAACCTGGTATCCTCAGCACCCAGTAAAACCGCCTTGCGATTCATCTGGTATACAAAGCTGTCGTGGTTACCCCCGATATGTTCGGCTATGGCCACCGTAGAGTCATTTGCCGAAGTAACCAGTGCTGCTTTTAACAAATTTTCCAGGGTTATGCGGTCACCTTTATTCAAACCGATAGTAGAACCTACAGACACTGAAGCGGCCCGCCCGGTGACGGTAACCACATCATCCAGCTTACCGTTTTCTACCGCCAAAATAGCGGTCATCAGCTTGGTCAAACTGGCAGGGGGCCGGCTTTTATCAGCATCCTTGGCGTAATAGACCTGGCCGGTTTCAGCATCCAGCAAAATGCCAGCACGGGCATTTATATCAAGCTGTTCTGTCCCGGCGGACAGGGCATCCGCTGCAGTATAGTTAAAAAACACAACAAAAAAAGTGACGGCCAGACATATCTTCAACACCCCATTAAAAACAGAGGAACTATGCATGAAAACAAAACACCGCCCTTGGTATAATTTTCATCAAGGAATACAAAAAAATGTAACATAACAGTCTTTGCCTGGAAATACCTATATAAATAACTTGAATCATACAAAAGAGGTGAATTTTTTTTATGCGTATTTACCTGCTGAACATGAAAAAAATCAAACGCAACTTACTGCTGGGTGCACTACTAATTTTCACAGCCAGCCTGTTTATGGTAATGCTGCAGCCAAATACCATACCCACTGATACAGAACCTAAACCCTACGAAATTTACAAGGTGCAGACTGACAAAAAGGTTGTGGCGCTAACTTTTGATATCAGCTGGGGCACCAAGGTGCCGGGGCCTGTACTGGACGTTTTAAAGGAAAAGGATGTAAAATCAACCTTTTTCCTCAGTGGACCCTGGGTAAAAAAATATCCGGAGATCCCCAAAAGAATTGCTGCCGAAGGACATGAGATAGCCAGTCATGGTAATGAGCATGTTAACTACAGCGAACATGATCCTGAGTGGATTAAAAATGACATTATGACCGCTCATAAAGCCATTAAAGAAGTTACCGGCGCAGAGCCCAATCTGATCCGCACCCCCAACGGCGACTGGAATGACATGGTACGCCAAACCATTGCTGATTTAGGCTACAAGTCTATTAAGTGGAGCGATGACTCCCTGGATTGGCAAAAGGACAAATCGGTGGAACAAATCACCAGCCGGGTACTGGAAAAAGCTCATCCTGGTGCTATTATACTGATGCACGCCAGCGACACCTGTGATCGCACCCCGGCCGCGCTGCCCGCTGTGATTGACGGGCTGCGGGAAAAAGGCTACAGCTTGGTAACCGTCAGTGAATTAATGAAACTGGGGCCTGGGGTAGTGGATTAAAGAACACCACCAGGCAACACTGACAAACAACAGACTAAAAGTTATTATGGAACGAACAGCAATAAAAAATGCGAAGGAGAACATGAATGTTCCCCTTCGCATTTTTAGTTTTAATTTATTCAATCCTAGACTTGCGCCGCCTTTTTACAAACCACCATAACAAACCACCTAAAATCAGGGCCACGATTAGAAAATCAAAACGGTGAAACCAGGGTTTAAGTGCCATCCAGTTTTCACCCAATTTTACACCCAGATAGGTAAGAAAAAAACACCAGGGAAGCGAGCCAATAAATGAATAAAACACAAATTTATAAAAGTTCATCCCCGAAATACCGGCCGGCAGTGAAATAAAAGTACGCACCACAGGCATTAACCGGGTAAAAAATACGGTGGCCTCACCATAACGTAGAAACCATGCCTCGGCCTGGTTAAAATGCTGCTGAGAAAAGCCAATATAGCGCCCGTATTTAAGTAAAAAAGGCCTGCCGCCCCGGTAGCCGATATAGTAAGAAACAATGGATCCCCCAAGCCCACCCAGTGTTCCCGCCATAGCAGTCCAAAAAAAATCCAGCTGTCCGGTGGATACCAGGTAACCGCCGAATGGTAAAATAATTTCACTGGGTAAAGGAATATTAGCGCTTTCAATGGCCATGCCCAGGGCAATACCCCAGTATCCCAGCGCAGCTATAAAAGCGGTCACCTCATGGGCTAAAAACTCCAGTACTGCATTGATAAACTCCAGTTTTACAGCACCTCCAAACACACCATCCTATCAACCGCTACTCCTCGTCCTTATTTATTTGCATAGCACGGCAAATATTCCTGTAGTTATTGGAAATTGTAGAGGCCGATATGTTATACTGACGGGCCAGGGTATTTTGATTAACTAGCTTGTCGCCTGTACTCCTGGCCATAGCATAAATAACCGCCGCTGCCCAGGTTTCCGGCTTTTTAAAATTGGGAGAAGCCGTCTGACTGTAGTCCCGCCATAACTTCTCCGCATGATTAACCTGCTTGAGCGGATATCCCATTTCCGTCAATCCATCTCTGATTAGTTTTAGAACCTCAGCATAACCTTGACTATCTTCCGCAAAATCATCCAAGTCGTTAACACTTTTTTCTTCTGTTGCCGAATCTTTTTTAACCGTTAGATTCAATTTCTCAAATAACTTGGATAAATCGTAAAATATCTCACCCTTTTGGGCTCTGCCTTTTTCTACTTTTGAAAGCTCCCCTAGTATTGTTTGCAATTTTTTACGACCGTCCCTGGTGCGGGATGCCTCCAGGGGCGTTTGCCCCAGCAAGATATCCATTGGCTCATTAATCCAGCGGTCGTAAAAATAATCCAGGAACAAATCGGTTACCCGCTGGGCTAACTGAGGTGTAAAATCCCCGGTTTTATTCGCCTTGGCACCAATTTCTTTGTCATAGTGTTCTTCAAGACCCCATACAATTGAAGCCGTTTCTATAACCAGTGCATTAATAACATGGGCTTTGCGCTGCAGGTAAGCATCCCACTTGCCGCGCACACCTTGTTTACTCCAGTACAACTCGGCATCAAGCTTTACCCGGCTGATAATATAATCTTTGCTATAGGCCGGCAAAATCAACCCGCCGGTAGAAAATTCATGTCCATCACCCACCGGTAATATCCTGATATACAAAATATGTCCCGGTGCCAGTTCCCGTACAACGTCAGGGTCACAGACCGATACTTTACCACCTTTTAACAAATCTTTTAAAGTAACGAACTGTTCATCACTTATCTTGACTACCTGGTACAATGAGATTCTGGTTTTAGCCCATTTTTTAAGCAGCTCAGTTTCCTCATAATTGAATCTGCCGGTCATTTTAACATATTGTAATAAGGTTCGGCCCCGAATTTTATAATCAAATATGAACCATTCAAAAAATCGCTCCATTAAAAATTCGTCTTCTTCATCGGCAAAATCCGGATCCATCACGCTGAAGTAAAGCTCCCTGGCTATTCCAACTTCATCCAAAAGCATTTCATTATCGGCAAACTCGGCCAGCTTTGTACGGAGATGCTGCCCTGCACGCCACCAGCGGTATTTATTTATATCAATCACATTATCCTTCTGTTTATTGCCCGCGCCAGTTTTTTTACCATTACCGCTCAGGCATTGTTTATCCGGCATTCAAAGCACCTCCCTGATAAAATCTTTTCACAAACGTCACATTTCAGCAGTTCATAACGTGTGTTACCTGCCTATAGCGCTACCGGTTAATGCATTAACCTGGTCAAAGTAATTTGATCCTCTTCCTTACTAATTACAATATTCAACTGCTTTAAAATATTCTCAGTCAAATAGCTAACTCCGTCTTTCAAAAAAATGTCAGACTGTTCGTTAGACCCGCCTCTGGACGGATCAATACTCCAGACTTCCTCCTGGCCGGAAAATACCCTGATTACACCATCATTCCAGTACACCTGGTATAGCATGGCCTCCAGCACCGGGCGCAGCGGCAGCTTGTAGATGCTGCCTTCTTTTTCGACATTAATAGTCATCTCCAAGGCACGACCGTTTAGAACCGCCCGGCCCGTACCGGGTTCCAGGGTCAAATCCGGCGTATCTTCCGGATGTAATATCTGCCAGGCAATTTCCCTTTGCAATTCTTCCGCAACAACATAGTGGTCCGGAATTAAACCCACCGCATCAATATCCCGACCGGTGGGGGTTAAATACTTTGATACCGTTATTTTGAGAGCACCGCCGGAACTAAGAGGAATAATGGTTTGCACAACGCCCTTACCAAAGGTAACATTACCCACCAAAGCCGCCAATTCATAATCCTGCAGCGCGCCGGCCAGTAATTCGGAAGCACTGGCGCTCAGTTCATTAACTAGAACCACCATTGGCAGAGAGGCAGCGCCGGGCTTATCCCAAGTGCGAATTTCCCCCCGGTTGCCCTGCCCGTCCACAGTAACCACTGCCAGTGTATCCCCGGCAACAAAATTACTTAATATATCCACTGCTTCCTCCAGCAGGCCGCCGCCGTTATAGCGCAAATCAATAATCAGGCTTTCCATACCGGTAGATTTCAAATTACGCAAAGCCTCTTCAAATTCCCGGCCGGTACTGGCACCAAATGATGTTAAATTAATATAACCTGTTTTTCCGGCCAACATTTCATAGTTTACAGAGGGCACATGAATATCAGCCCGCTGCAGACTAAACTCCAAAGTATCATCCCCGCGCTGAATAGTTAGGACCACCTTTGAATCGATGGGTCCGCGTACCTTATCAACCACATCAGCCAATGTCCAACCGGCAATATCTTGCCCATCCACCGCCACAATGATATCCCCGGCCAGTATACCACCCTTTGCAGCAGGGGTGTCGGGTATAACGCGGAACACATTGGGATACTCCTCACCGGCCAGCATTTCAATACCAATCCCTTGAAGATCACCATTTAACGTATCAGTGAATCCCTTCAATTCTTCAGCGCTGAAATACTCGGCATAAGGATCCTCCAGGCTGTCCAGCAAACCCTGGATTGCACCGCCCGTCAAAACAGCGGCATCAGGGTTGTTCAGGTGGTACTCATGCATCAAATCCATTAACTCAACCACCAAAGCGGCGCCGCTTTCCAAATCCCGGGCGGCCTGAGCCGGTTTAAAACAGCTGAACACAAGCAATATCGCGCATGTTAAAATTAATAACCGCCTGTTCATTTTGATCTCCTCCCCACGGGCAACCCTGGCCCTAATCGCCGCCGGTTACCTGGTATACACATACTTCGCCTGGTAAATAAAAAATTCCTGCCACCAAAAAATATGTTTCATAAACGCCCGGCACAATACTGTCACAATGGCAGGTATTTTGTGTCTAACCGGTGAAAATACTGTTTAGAAGCATTAAAAGACTAAAGGTAGGTGCCGTAGTGTCTATTAACAAATTTCTTATCATAGATGGCAACAGCCTGATTCACCGGGCTTTTCACGCTATTCCCCAGCTGTCCACCAGCGATGGCATAATAACCAATGCAGTGTATGGCTTTACCAACATGCTATTTAAAGTACTGCAGAAAATAGAGCCCGATTATATTGCAGTGGCCTTTGACAAAGGTAAAATCACCTTCAGGCATGCAAGTTACGCGGATTACAAAGCCCAGCGCAAGGCCACCCCGCCAGAGCTGCGCACACAGTTTCCCCTGCTTAAAGAAGTGCTGCGCCACATGCGTATCCAAACACTGGAGCTGGAAAATTACGAGGCGGACGATATTATTGGTACTCTTACTAACCTGGCCGAGTCACAGGGTATAGAGTCGGTCGTCCTCACCGGCGATCGTGACGCGCTGCAGCTGGTTTCCCCGCGGGTACGTGTGCTGCTCACCAAAAAGGGCATTACCGAAATGGAAGAATACGATGAAGGTCGGGTATGGGACCGCTACGGTGTCAGCCCGACGCAGATTATTGATATTAAAGGACTGATGGGAGACACCTCGGACAATATTCCCGGAGTGCCGGGCATAGGTGAAAAAACCGCTCTGAAACTGATCCAGGAACACGGCACCCTGGAAGATGTCATTGCCGGCATGGAAAAACTGCCCACCCGTTGGCGCAACAAATTATTGGAACACCAGGACCAGGCACTGTTATCCAAACAGCTGGCCACTATAGATCGCCAGGTGCCGTTAAATATAGCAGTTCAACAATTTAAATGGCAGGGGCCGGATTACCCATCACTCTTAGACATATTCAGCAGGCTGGAATTTAAGACTTTAGTCCACAGCATTATTGATAAAGCAGGCGGAAACAATAAGACAGGCGCGCTGCCCGGCCAGGCCGCCGGTAGTCAGAATGAACTGGACACTCATAATGTGGAGTACCAAAAGATGTCTACTGAGGAAGAACTGGAGCAAATTCGCTATGCAGCCGGTGCTTCCGGTGTGGCGGCGCTGGAGCTTACCGGTACCCGGGAGGCTGGGATTAATTATGCAGCCTTATCCAACGACACTGGCGGTACTATATATCTGCTGTCAGTCCGGGAACAAACCGGGGCGCTGGACACCATAGCGGATATTTGCGCCGACCCGCAGGTAAAAAAAATCTGCGCCGACGGCAAAGAAGCCCTATGGCTGCTGCACCGCCACAACCGCACATTGCGGGGCCTCGGGTTCGACACCCGGCTAGCCGCCTATCTGCTCAATCCCAGCCAGTCCCAAAACACGCTGGCAGATTTAGCCCTGCAGTATTTGCAGCTGGTTTTGCCCGCCGAAGGCGAAGCTGCGGCAGCAGCCCGGGTGGATGTACTAGGGCGCCTGGAGCAAATGTTGCATCAAAAACTGGTGGACACCGGTATGGACCGGCTGTACTATGATGTGGAACTGCCGCTGGTGTCTGTACTGGCGGATATGGAAATGGAAGGGGTTGCTGTGGACCCCCAAATATTATGCAGCATGGCCGAGGAAACGGGACAGCAGATCGACAGCCTGGTCCTGGAAATTTACCGGCTGGCAGGTGAAGAATTCAACATCAATTCACCCAAACAACTGGGAGATATACTATTTAATAAAATGGGGCTGCCGGTAGTCAAGAAAACTAAAACCGGGTTTTCCACTGATGCCTCGGTGTTGGAAGAACTGGCCTCCTCCCACGTTATCGTGGATAAAATACTGGCTTACCGCCAGCTGGCCAAGCTGAAATCAACCTATATCGACGGCCTTTTCGGTCTGATTAACCCAACCACCGGCAGAATTCACACCACATTCCACCAGGATGTAACTGCCACCGGACGGTTATCCAGCTCCAATCCCAATTTACAAAACATACCCATCCGGCTGCAAGAAGGGCGCAGGATAAGGCGGGTGTTTATACCCCACCAACCGGGCAATCTGATCCTTACGGCGGATTACTCCCAAATTGAGCTGCGCATACTGGCGCACATGTCCGGGGACTTAAATCTAATCAGCGCCTTTAAACAGGGGCAGGATATCCATACCCGCACTGCCGCAGAGGTGTTCAACGTACCCATGGAGCAAGTGACCCCTGAAATGCGCAGCCGGGCCAAAGCGGTAAACTTCGGCATTGTGTACGGCATCAGCGATTTCGGTTTATCCAGAGATATCAAAGTCAGCCGTGCCGAGGCAGGTAAATACATCCGCAGTTACTTTGAGCGTTACTCCGGCGTTAAAGAATTTATTGACCGGAAAATCGCCGAGGCCCGTGATAAGGGTTACGCCACCACCCTGCTCAACCGCCGCCGCTATCTGCCTGATATTTCAAGCCGCAACCGGGTGACCAGAGCCTTCGGTGAGCGTACAGCCATCAATACGCCTATCCAGGGCAGTGCTGCGGACATAATTAAGCTGGCGATGGTAAGAATACATAATGAATTAAAGAAACGGCAAATGGCCACAAAGATGATCTTACAGGTACACGACGAGTTAATCTTTGACGTACCTCCCGAAGAACTGGATACTGTAAAGAACATGGTTACAGAATACATGGAAAATGCTCTGCAGCTGGACGTGCCGCTGGTGGTAGATTTAAAATTGGGCCCCAACTGGTATGACGTTAGAAAGGTGTAATAAATATGCCGGAGCTGCCGGAAGTTGAAACAGTCAAAAGAACACTGGACAAAAAAATAACGGGGCTTACCATAACCGGTGTGGATATAGCCATGCCCAAAATTATCCGGGAACCCGATCCGGAGAATTTTGCCGCGCAAGTCACGGGCCGCAAAATTACCCGGCTGGGACGGCGCGGCAAGTACCTGCTGCTGTATCTAACCGGTGAAAATGTACTTATTATCCACCTGCGCATGACCGGGCGCCTGGTTTATACCGCGCCTGACGAGCCGCTGCCCAAACATACCCATGTAATCTTTAAGCTCAGTGACGGCAATGAACTGCGCTTTAACGACATACGGCAGTTCGGGCGTTTGCTGCTGACCCCCAAAAAGGACTTAAACAAGGTCAAGGGTCTAAAAGATTTGGGACCGGAGCCTTTAGAACGGGAGTTCTCCAGGGATTTTTTGCGCCGGGAGCTAAAACGCAAACGGACGCGCATTAAGTCACTGCTGCTGGATCAAACGTTTATTGCCGGCCTGGGTAATATTTATGTTGATGAGGCCTTGCACCGGGCCCGTCTGCATCCCATGCGCATAGCCAGCTCGCTTACTCCCCGGGAGGTGGCCAACCTGTATCACTCCATCGTTGAGGTGCTGCAAGAGGGCATCCAAAACCGTGGTACATCGTTCAGGGATTACGTGGACGGTGACGGCCGCAAAGGTAACTACCAGGAGTTGCTGCGGGTTTACAACCGCGAGGGCGAACCATGTCCCCACTGCGGCACAGCAATCACCCGCATCAAAGTAAGCGGGCGCAGCTCGTACTTCTGCCCCGCCTGCCAGCGGGAACAATAACGGGAACACTAAGGTAGGAAAACTAGATGGAACAATAAATGAGACAATAGAAATTTTGTCAATTAAATACAATAATTGCTGCAGCCAGCCAAATATTGCAGCTTTTTTGTAATGCAGACAAGCTTAATCAGCACTCAAAAGAATTACAGTTGCTTGACCTGTACCCATAAAAACGTGCACCAATCCTCCAATGCACACTTAGACTTTCCCCGCCATAGTATGAGAAGAGCAAAATATATGGCGACAAGGGGGGAAAGTCATATGGAGCTTATCGCTCTGCTTGTGTTTGCGCTGGCGCTGAACATGGACTCTTTTGCGGCGGGAGCGGCATACGGGGTGCGCAATATAAAACTGCCCATTACATCGCTGGCAATTATTAGTATAATGTCCATGACGGCCATCACTATCTCTATGGTGCTGGGCAATGCAGTAGCCGGTTATTTTTCAGCAACCTTTGCCCACAGGCTGGGCGGGGTTATTTTAATGTCCATCGGCATATGGGTGCTGATACAATCCCTGCAGGAAAACCGTAAAAAGGCCCAAGCCAAATCCGCCGGAGAAAATGATCTTGAAACCGATACACCTGACCCGGTAATACAAATCCATATCCGCTCACTGGGGCTGGTTATTCAAATTCTTAGGGAACCCTACCGGGCAGACTTGGACCGGTCCGGCATCATATCGGGCCGGGAAGCTGTGCTGCTGGGTCTGGCCCTGGCCATGGACGCCTTCGCCGCAGGTTTTGCCGTATCCATGCTGGGCTTTAACATACTGTACACTGCCCTGATGGTAGGGCTGGGACATTTCCTGCTCACCTACCTGGGCCTACTGGCCGGCATGAGCGTTGGCACCAGCAAGCTTAACCAAAAAATCACCACCCTTCCCGGCTTCATACTCATCGCCCTGGGTCTGTTCAAAATGCATTAAGGGGTCAGGCTTAAACTTTCATAAACTAACTGCATAACTGCAATATACCAATTATCTAACATATCGCTAATTGCAACAATATTGCAATTACGCCTCATAACACCAACTTGATAAGTCCGGCGCAAGCCGGACATAAATTTTATTTAATATTTCAGCACAATGGCAGGACACATTAAAACCCGGGAGAATTATTAATAATTGCGTTTTCGGAGGGAATAAGATATGTTAATAGTTGGACTTACCGGCAACATCGGCAGCGGCAAAAGCAGCGTAGCCCGCCTGTTAAAGGAAATGGGCGCCAGGGTAATCGATACCGACCAGGTGGCCAGGGAAGTGGTTGCCCCGGGAACACCGGGCCTGCAGCAGATTATTGACCATTTTGGAACCGGCGTATTAAATGCAGATGGCGCCCTGGACAGGCCTAAAATGGCGCAAATAGTCTTTAATGACACTAATGCTTTAAAACGCCTTAACTCAATTGTGCACCCCGCCATCAGAGCCCAGTTACTAAAGGCCATAGCTGATTACAGGGATAACCCTGATGCCCCTCTGATGGTCATCGAAGCACCGCTGCTCATTGAAACACAGTTGTTTAAATTGGTGGATCAGGTCTGGATGGTAACAGTAGATGCTAAAACGCAGATCCAGCGGGTTATCAAACGGGACGCGGTCACCGCAGAGCAGGTGTCCAGCCGCTTAGCCGCACAGATGCCCCAGGAGGACAAGCTTCCCTACGCCCAAAGGGTTATCGACAACAGCGGTACCCCCGAGGCTACATTACAACAAGTGCGGCAAATATGGAGTGATGCAATTGACCGCTCGCAGGCGCAGGCTGAATAAATTTAGATTAATATTATTTATATTGGTCGTAGCAGTACTTTTTAACTTGATCAGTATAATAAAACTGTTTTATCCCATGCCCTACAGCGACAAAATCTTTAAATATGCCGCCAGGGCTGATATTGACCCGTATTTTTTAACCGCCATAATGAAAACCGAGAGCAGTTTCGACCCTGATGCTGTCTCCCCTAAAGATGCCAGGGGACTGATGCAGATCATGCCCGAAACCGGTGAATGGATCGCCCAACAAATTAACCTTTACCCTTACCACCCGGACTTGCTATATGACCCGGAAACAAACATCCGCCTGGGTGCCTGGTACATAGCCAATTTGGAGGATGAATTCGCCGGCAACAGAATAATGGTGCTTGCCGCCTATAACGGCGGGCGGGGCAATGTACGCAAGTGGCTGCAGGAAGATAAAATATCCGGGGGCATCTCTGACATAGCTGTGATCCCCTTCCCGGAAACCAGAAACTTTGTGCACAAGGTGTTGTGGAACTATAAGGTGTATACCTGGCTCTACGACAGGGAGTGACTGTGTGACTCAGCAAAGCATTTTATATGTATATGAGCTAAGCGATTCCTAAATGCTACGGGTTCTGATAACAATAATCTCGCTGGTTAAATATACACCCTTGACAAACCGGGGCCATAATCATATAATTTTATTTGCATGACGAACTAAGTCGGAGTGGCGGAATAGGCAGACGCGTACGTTTGAGGGGCGTATGGGAGACCGTACGGGTTCAAGTCCCGTCTCCGACACCAAAGAAACCCTATTTTATAAGGCCTTTAGCGATTTTGCAAAAGGCCTTATATTTTTGCTTTTTGATCGTTTTTTATCCCAGATGTATGTGACCATACATCTTTGGGCGTATTGCGGGGTGGGGCAACTGCGCACACAATTTTGCGTACGCAATGGTTGGTCAGTTGCATGTATCTTTCCGCAAAGGGGAGATTTTTTAATAAAAAGGAAAAGAAGAGTTAACCACTGTTTTTTGCAAGAGCTTTTTGGAGAAAGTTGCAAGTAATTTTTCCATAGTATTGCATCTCCATTTTCCACAATGTTGCAAGTTCTCTTTCCCCGCCATGTTCTACAGGGAAAGAGAAGACTTGCAGGCATTTGTTACCTGAATTAATTAAAAAGACAGTGATTCGGTTAAGTATTCAATCCGCCGTTCTGCCATTCTGGAAGATTCCAGACCGTGATCTGAAAGCATTTGTTCCAATTCGGCAACATATTCCTTAAGATCACGTGCCTCGCAGGATTTTTCAATATACAGATTCTTAAGGTGCTCACGCTCTTCCTGCCAGCGTTCGGACGGGCTTTTTACTGTGACATCCAGTTCCCCGGCCTCATAATCACGAATATCCCGCCGGATGTTAGCATAAAGATCCTGTTCGGTGAATTCATACGGAAATGGCTCTTCTGCATATTTCACGAGCAGATACCGCTTAAGGTCATTGGGAAAAGACCTCCTGTATGTATGTTCAAGTTCTCTGATAATTGGTTTGTTTATGGTCATATCAGTGACCCTCCTTCTTATCTGTTGACGCTATTGAGCGGTAAAGATCATTGATACTGGACTCCCTTAACCGGTTGTTCTCTCCCGGAAACAGGAGAAGATAGCAGTGGTGCATGAGTCTGCCTACAAGGGCGACAGTCATCTGCTCATCATAGAGTACATTGACCCACCTGGAAAACTCCAGGTTCGTGTTCAGTATGATGGACTTGTGCTCATGTATCTCGGAGAGATAGTCAAAGAGCAACTGGGCACCGGTACGGTCGTATGGTACGTAGCCCCACTCGTCCAGTATAATGACAGATGCTTTATTCAGTTTTTTCAACAGCGTCCCCAGTGTGCCGGCCTTCTTGGCTTCCGAAAGCTGGTTGACCAGTGCTGCAGTGCGGTAGAATTTGACGGGAATTCCTTTCTGGCAAGCGCTCACGCCAAGCGCAGTGGAAAGCATGGTTTTCCCGGTACCTGTCCTGCCGTACATGATGACATTTTTCTTTTCCTTGATGAAATCAAGGGACTTTAGGCTTTCCGGTGCCAGGTCGGAAGGGAGCGTGATTTCATCAAAACGAAATCCGTCAAATGTTTTGATGCTGTAGAAACCAGCACTGTTAATCAATTTGGCTGTACGACCCTGTTCACGGTTTTTCAGTTCTGCAGACAGTAGTTTATATAAGTATTCCTGATGTGATTCGCCCTCCGTTGTCTGTGACATATCGGCCAGATTGCGGCTCAGCTTCAGTTTTTTGCAGCAGCCAATGATTTCTTCTTCAAGCATTTGCGGCACCCCCCTTCTTCAGGAAGGTATCGTAAGCGATAAGGTTGGTTGTCATCTGACCGACATCCGGTATTTCCGAATTGAGCGGCATCGGCGGAAGTTCCGGCACATCAGCGTAAATACGCCGGTAGAGGTTCTTAAGGCTATCCGCATCAGATGCGCCGTAACAGAGTGCCTGATTGACGGTACTGAGCGCACTGTCAAAGCCTGTTCTGTCCGTGAGTTCTGCCAGAACTTTAAGAACCTTTCCTGTTTCCGTATTGGAGCAGCCCTCAAGGAATTGTTTCATTGCAGGCGGCATCATGTCATAGATACCCGAATATTTCAATGCGCGTGGACGTATGGAAAGCTGCCTGAGATATGGAAGCCAGTCCATGCTCTGCTTTTTGGTATCGCCGTAAAGGCGACGGTGTCTTACGATTTCACGGTAGTTCTCGTCCATGACGATGACAAGCGATGATGTCAGTTTCAGTTTAACCACTGTATTTGCATATTTCGGTGAAACCGAGTATTCGTGCATCCCTTTGTTCAGATAAAATTTGCCCCAGTTGTTGGTGGTAGCATTACCTTTGCCACTTAGGTCGAACTCGATTTCAGGAAGAGGATGGCAGTGTTTTAAGTCTTCCGCAAACAATTCCTCAATGGTCTCATTGCGGCGGTAATGCTCCCTGTTGGCATCTTCCTCGCACATGTCGAGAAGCTGCCGGTTGAAATCGGAAAGCGCAAGAAAGTGCGGCATGGGGACAAGAAAGTTACGCCTCTGGTAACCGACTTTGTTTTCGACATTGCCTTTTTCATGGCCTTCACCGGGGTTCATAAATACGGCTTGAAAAATGTAGTGTTCCCGGAAACGATCAAACCGTTCGGTGGTCTCACGTCCGCCACCCCGAATTACTTTTGTTATGATGGTTTTGGTGTTATCAAACCACAATTCGTCGGGTACAACACCAATGTGCCGAAAGATGGCGTCAAGTCCTTCCAGAAGGCATTCCATGTTTTCACCATAGAACAGTTGCAAGTAGCCTTTGTTGCTGTATGGGAATGACACCTCAAGATATTTTCCGGTTAGCCGTGTGCCATTTTCATAAAAATCGGCTGTGCCGAAATCAACTTGCGCCTCACCTGGACGGTGTTCCAGTGGAAGGAATCCGCCCTTGGCACCGTTAAAAAGTTCCTTGTGTTTTACAGCATAGTAGGAAGCAACCGTCCTGTATGAACAGTTAAACCCGGGGGATTCCTTCCTAAGACGGTTAAATACCCTCTTGGCGGTATGCCGCTGTTTACGGGGTGCCTGTTTGTCCTCTTCAAGCCATTTATCAATAGTCGGCTTGTAGGGATCCAACTTGGGACAGAAACGCTGTTCCGAAGCCGGTTTGGGAGCCGGTTTGTTGAAGTCCGCCATGTCGACATACTTCTGTACCGTCTTCCAATCCAAATGCAATGCATCTGCGATTTGGGAAATGTTTTCTCCTTTCACGAAGAAACGGAATCTGATATCATGTATCTTGTCCATTGTAAGCATGCTCCTCTCCTCCTTGCATTCTTTGGTCAAATACAAGGATATTGGTTATGGTTTATGCCTGCAATGGATTTTTGCATTACTATGGAATTTCCAATTGCAACATTATGGATTTTTAACTTGCAACTTTCGGTATTTTTATCTTACAACAAACAAACCACGTAGAAAAGATCAAATCTCAGGTGGTCGAACTGTCGACGGAGGCTTGCCCAGATTTTGAAGAAGCGGAAAAACTTTTTTACGCCGAACAAAAAAGCAAGAATCGCAGATCCCGAACCATTACTTGGCACTGTGAAAATATCAAGGCATTTAAAAAAGTGCTTCAAGAACAAAATATACCACTGGACATAGAAAAAATAACGAAGCTAACAATAAAGAACAACTTCATTCTCTACACCATTGAAAACAGGAATAATAAGCCCCAGACTGTGAACATGAGGGTACGTACAATGCGACAGTTCTTCGGTTTGCTCACGAAGGTTACTTAGCCCAAAACCCGGCGGCGGAGATACCTAACCTAAAAACCGATAAGGTGCTGATAGCCGCCCTTACCAACGAACAAGTGAAAAAGATTCTTAATGCGATT
This sequence comes from Desulfoscipio gibsoniae DSM 7213, assembly GCF_000233715.2. Taxonomy (GTDB): domain Bacteria; phylum Bacillota; class Desulfotomaculia; order Desulfotomaculales; family Desulfallaceae; genus Sporotomaculum; species Sporotomaculum gibsoniae. The sequence goes on along the minus strand of NC_021184.1, from coordinate 1,661,346 downwards.
AATCGCAATACTTTTACCAGTTTACGCTATTACACAATGTTGATATTAATGCTGGAAACAGTTTACGACTCTCTGAAATGTCCAGACTCTCGAGAAACATAAGAAAACGCTTGCTTTATTTTCACCATTTCCCACTTACTCACGATAAACCCCCTTAATTCCTTCATCTTGGAAGCAATATCAAGGCTCAGCTTATCAAGACGCCATAATTACCTTAGGCGGGTCATAAACCACCTTCTCATAAACAACCTCTTTATAACTGTTAATTGATATTTGGGTTATTTCTTCTTATTGCTATAAAAATCCTTCTTTATTGTTTACTGACGTATTATTAGCAAAGTTTAGCTGCGTATAATATAATGACATTACTAATTTAAGGGAGGTTATTGATTTGGCATTTGAAGTATATATTCCAAGGTCATCTGGTGAGAACCTGGTATCAATTACTAAGCATCATATAAGGCTTGGGAATAAAATGGCTGATAAACTCAATGGTGACCAAGTAGAAGTAGCTTATGATAAGGATACTAATAAGCTACGAATTCGAGGCGTCGATGAAGGCGGGATAAAGGTTACTAAAAATAAAATTGGTGCTAGGGGTATTTTTAATTATTTTGATATCGATGTATTAAAAGGCAGCTTTGTGGCCGAGTATGATCAAGAAGATAATGCTGTTTACGTAGATTTAAATAGGCGGAAATAAAGAAAATTATATTATTGTTTTATTGCATTAGCGTTGTTTAACATATTAATATCATCCAAAGACAAAATTCAGTAATATAAGAAATTTAAGGGGAAACGAGGTTTAACGTTTCCCTTAAATCTTTTTTGGGAGGGTATTATGTTTACCGATTTGTCTACCGGTTTGAGGGTGGTGTATGCGTGGCGAATAAAGAAATCATAGCGTCTGATGAAACCAAGCACTATGAAAACTGCGTGAACTGTGGCGGGAAAGGAACCCTAAAGGTTTATGAATGTCATTTTAATAACGTGGCGACAGGTGGAGCGAAGTTGCTCCGCCTGTTTATTTCTAGAAAGGAAGGTGTATGGTAAGGATGGTCCAGTGACTGTTAATTAAAAAGGTTAACATTTGTTCTCACGCATTATGTGGCTGTATGAATTAAAAGGAGAGCCTTAGTTATGCTCTCCTACTTTGTTTTCCCAGCATTTTTTCTGTCCAGCAAATCTAAGAATAATCGGATTGTGGTAATTATGAAACGAACATCCTCTGGGTCGCGTTCTTTTAGCAAGGCAACAATTTCGTCTGTAAGCCATCAATTTGGTCAACTTTAACGCTGTCGGCTAAAAGGTAATCAACTGTTACGTTTAGGGCGTTGGCGATATTAATGAGGATTTCGAGGGAGGGGTTTTTATAGATGCATATTGAACCATACTTTGTTTAACCCAGCCCTTGTGAATACTGGATAGGTCAAAATGCACGGCATAAGTGTACGGTATGGGTGAATAAAATGGAATAGACAAACGGTTTTTTTATCTCTGCCCAAAAGGGATACTTAATGCCGCCAAGAAAGTTATATTTAATAAGTTAGTGTGTAAAGGAGATCTAATATGGGCTTATTAAGTGGTTTAATGGGAAATGCCTCGGAGGTTAATATTGTAGAAGTACAAAAAGAATTTGCTAATGTACTTGCCCCCTCTGAACAAATTGAAAAGGCTTATAAACTTGTCCGTGATATGTTTATTTTCACAAATAAGCGTCTTATACTTGTTGACAAACAAGGGGTTACTGGAAAAAAGATGGAATATCACTCAATTCCCTTTAGAAGTATTACTCATTTCAGCATTGAAACAGCAGGACATTTTGACCTTGATGCTGAGCTCAAAATTTGGATATCTGGTAATTCAACCCCTATTTCCAAGCAATTCAATAAAAGCTTAAATATTTATGAGCTTCAAAGTGTCTTAGCGCAATACGTTCTTAAGTAAAAATGAGGTATGCAGATCAAGGGAATAGAAGGTAACCAAGGCGAATTGAATGTGCATGTGTAAAATCAGGTTAAATACAAATAATGCCTCTTGAAATTGAGGGGTATTTTTTATCTTGAATACGTGATTCGCATACACAAAATATGCGGTTGAAGCAATCCAACCAAAGTTTGGATAACAATACATAAATACTTTTTTCAGGTAAACCATTTAACGTTTCTTTACTAGGCTTATGTAAAACTATAATATATACAAAAAGTTCCTGCAAGGTGAAAAACGTGGCTGAAACATTACAATGGCCGAGATCATTAAACAAACAAATTATAAACATAGAAAGCAAAAGCCCTAAAAAATCGAACCCCTTAAAATTATTTACTATGCTCATGGCTTTTGGCCTAATTGCATGCCTCATTACGTGGCTATTCTGTAATAACGCTGCATTTACCATATTACTGCTATTTGCCTGGATTTTTATAATGGTTTTGATCCTTTTGGTACAGAAGCTATCCCCTTCCAGCATCGAAAGCGAGAAAATACTTAAAGGCCTGAGCGGAGAGGTACTTGTTGCTAACATTTTGGATAGGCTGCCTGAAGGCTGGCTTATAATTAATGACATTAAATTAGATGGAGCCCAGATTGACCATATAGCCATTGGACCAACTGGCATTTTTTGCTTGGAAACAAAGAACTGGAACAATGCCGGTTGCGATGAGAATGGAAATTGGTACCGCTTTCATCTTAGTCATTGGGTTCCCGTTAAAACCAGCCCTGCTGAACAAAATGCTGTTCATGTCTTATCGTTGGGAAGATACCTCAAGAAACGGCTAGGTTTGAATATTAAAATATACTCTATCATTGTATTGGCGAACTCTAACGCTAAACTCAATATAGCAGCAAAAGTAGTACCACCTGGGGATACTTTAATTTGCTTGCCGGGCGAGTTACATAAGCTGATACTTAATAATAAAGGGATAGAACTAACCTCTAATGAAGTGAGTGAGATCGCCATAACACTGGTTAGTAATAAAACTTAGGAAATAAAAGGGTGTTCATCTAAATAAACTTATTCTAAACGGGGTTTATTAAGTTCCTTTGAGAAAGAAAAAACCCTCCTCCATATTAAAGGAAGAGGGTTTTTAATAAGCCCGTAATGACCTACGCTATAACCACTATAAGCATCTGAGTAGCCCACACGACAACCTTTCGGCTACCATGAACCATTACAACACCCATAATGATCTTTACTCGACCATTATGAATACCTTATGAGCCTGCAGCAATCTCTCGACTACTGCAGACCAACGCAATTTTTAAAACGCTTTAAAAATTACTCAGTATCCATAATAATCTTAGCTCGACTGGTAAACATTCCTTACGACCATATTACAATCGTTTGGACTGCAATATAGCCTGCCAGAACATTTATCAATCTGCCCTCCGGCTAATACCAAGCCTTTACGACCTAATATTAACCTTTGGCCGACTATTACAGAGCCGTTATGACCCTGTAACAATTTTGGCTCAGCCATTACGAACCTCACGATTAGTATTATGGCCAATTAGAGGATGTCTATGAGTGAAAAGAAATGCCGTTTATTATAAATAATTCATTACCATACTGCTTTTAACACGTTGCCCGGCCAATATTGAATATAGAGCTTTAAATAGATTGCAGGAAATAAAGATATTCTAGTTGAATATTTGGTAAAAAAAAGTTTGATAAAGGAAGACTTATATGAATTATGTTGCTTTAGATTTTGAAACCGCAAACCATAGTAGATCAAGTATATGTTCAGTTGGCATAGCTATAGTTGAAAATGGTAATGTAGTTGAACAAAAATCTTGGCTTGTAAGGCCACCTGATTTATACTTTCATCCTTTCTTCACCAGAATACATGGTATTAGGGCTGAGGATGTAATTGATGAGCCAAATTTTAAGGAACTTTGGCATTCAACGTTAAAGGATTATCTTACGGGTAAGACTGTTCTGGCTCATAATGCCGCCTTTGATATTAACGTTTTAAGGAATACTCTTAATCAATATTTGATTTCACACCCCCAGCTTACTTATCAATGCTCTGTAGTTATTGCTAAAAAGACGTGGCCAGGTCTGGGATCTTATAAGTTAAATAATTTGGCCAAACGTTTTGGCATTTCTTTTAAACATCACGATGCTGCCGAAGATGCCTTGGCTTGCGCGAAGATAGTTTTAGAAGCTGGCGTAGCAATGGGTGCTCATTCTTTTAATGAGTTAGTTAACAAACTATACATAAACGTTAAAGATTTTGCAATTTAAGGAAGTATTGTATATTCGACGCATGCAGTTTTACAAAGGTTAGTTAACCTATAGCCAGTTTTTCTAAATCATATAGGTTTTCTGCCGAACCACATATAATTAAAATATCACCTGGCAAAAGCTTTTCTTTGGGGTCTGGATTTACTATAGTACTATCACTTCTTTTTATGGCTAATACAAGGGTGCCGAATTTTTCTCGTATGCCCGAATCTTTTAGATGAACATTAACTAAAGGAGAGTTTGTACTAAGGACCAGTTCCTCAGGTTCTAAGTTAAGATGTCTTGTTTCCACTAGCGTCTGCACATAAGCAACACTAGCCGGTTTAATCATAGATAAAGCCATTCTGCTCCCGGCCATAGAAGATGGGCAAATTACACTATTTGCCCCTACCCGCTTAATTTTTTGAATGTTTTCCGGTCTGTTTGCTCTAGTTATAGTTTTAATTTTAGGATTAAGAGCCTTTGCAGACATAGTAACAAACAGATTTCCGGTATCATCAGGCAGAGTAATAATTATACCTTTGGCATATTCGATGCGAGCCATGACCTTCTAATAAACTCGAGAAAATATTACTTAAAACGTATGTAAAGAGGGATATACCACTTATTACAAGTAATAATGCTATGGCACGCCCCATTGTTGTTTTAGGGACCAGGTCGCCAAAACCCACAGTTGTAATGGTTATAACAGTTAACCAAAGGGCGTCCATAAAAGTGAAGCCCTCGAGCAACATAAATGAAAAGCTCCCACCTAGAATAACCATGATCAATGCTATGGATGCAATTATTATTGCTCTATCAGACGAGGACAAGAAAAACACCTCAATGTTTTCTGTAGTAACTTTTGTGCAACGAGAAATGGAAGCGTCTACGGTAAAAATAAAATTTCTTTAATGCAGGAAAGCCAATAGCTTTAGCTAATACTAAAGAAATAACGCTTTGAATATCGTAATCTTGAGTCCAGTGATTAATGAATCCTGATTCGACATTAATCACTTTAAACCTTCCTTAAGTATGTAATTGTCAATTTTTTGTTTAATAGTAAAATATAATTCATAACTAGGTGTGTATGTTAAATGGATTATCAAAAGACGTTATGGAAGACTGTTGTCTTGGCCATTCTCATACCTTTGCTATATTCATTTATTTACATAGCTTTTGTTTATTTTGATACTGATTCTTTTAAAGGTCTTTGCCCTGAAAGCCCTTATTTTGATTATGTTTACTTCAGCTATATTACCTTTACAACCACCGGTTATGGAGATATTTATCCAATTAGTATTTTGGCTAAGATCATTGTTCTAAGTGAGATAATACTGGGGATTACTTTTATAGCTCTGATAATATTTCTTAATTTCAGGCGAATAAGTAAAAGGCAGTAATGTTTATTTCCACATTAGTAGATCTAAGTACATCGAGCAAACTCGCCTGCCAATATATATCTTAAGTCACGGCCGTTTACATCATGGCCACCAAATCAAAAGGACGTTCCGTTTTTTTGTGGACATCCTTTTTTCACTTTTTAGTTGTGCCAACAATTTTCTTAAAGGTACTACAATAAAATTATTTCGAGGAGGGTTTTAAATGAGCAAAATGTTTGAGCAAACAGCTATAAGCAGTATGGTATTGTCCAATCGCTTTGTCCGCTCAGCAACCTGGGAAGGAATGGCTGCCGATGACGGAGCCGTTACCCCCAAGCTTATTAATACAATGACTGAACTTGCCAAAGGCGGCGTGGGTTTAATTATCACAGGCCACAGCTATGTCCGCCCGGAGGGCAAGGCAGGTCTCTTTCAACTCGGCGCTTACAAGGATGAACTCATACCCGGGCTTCAGGAGATGACCAAAGCTGTTCATGATTGCGGCACCAAGATTGTCATGCAGATTGCCCATGCCGGTAGATTTACCGCCAAAAAACTGACCGGTGAAACACCGCTGGTTGTTTCAGAGGAGCCAGGCAAAACATACCATGAAATAACCGACCAGGATATACGTGATTTAGTGGTTGCTTTTGCTGATGCGGCAGGTAGGGCCAAAGCGGCTGGCTTTGATGGGGTTCAAATACATGCGGCTCACGGCTATCTGCTCAGCCAATTCCTTTCACCGTTATTTAACCGACGCCAAGATGCCTATGGGGGAGATATTCAAAATAGATCCCGCATTCTAATGGAAGTGTACCAGGCAATCAGAAAAACCGTTGGCCAAGATTACCCGGTATTGATCAAACTGAACTGCAGTGACTTTAACGATAACGGGCTAAAATTAGAAGAATCCCTTCAGGTTGGCCGCATGCTGGCTGATACAGGACTGAATGCCCTTGAACTAAGCGGCGGCTTACTTTCGGACAAAAAACTTTCTCCCAGCCGTACCGGCATAAAAACTGAAGAAGATGAAGCCTATTTTAGGGAAGAGGCCCGCCGGTTTAAAAGTGCTATCTCTATTCCACTAATACTGGTGGGCGGTATTCGTTCTCTTTCAGTAGCTGAACGCCTGGTTGAAGAAGGAGTAACAGATTACATTTCCATGAGCCGCCCGTTAATCAGAGAGCCGAACTTGATTAACCGCTGGAAATCCGGAGATCACCGCAAAGCGGAATGTATATCGGATAATAGTTGTTTTAGAGTTGCAATTTCCGGCAATGGGGTATCGTGTGCAGTGAAAGATAGGCAAAGATAAGATAGGCATTATTAGGAGACCGTAAAGCATTACTGATAGCACGCATATCCCCCCTATCTTTTGGTAAATAAGTAACCGGCTGTTTTTTCCAATAATGGCCGCGTTACTTTTTTACTTATAAGAACTCTTTGTATGAAAATTTCGCCCGGAATTTTAGTGAAAACCTGCCAGGGTTATCCAAAGTATTTAACATATCTCCTATGCAGCGCATATTATAAATAACAATATTAATCTGTCTGTAATTTAAAGGAGGTATTGGGGTGGATACAGAAAAAGAAGTTTGGCAGAAAACAGCGCAAGAAGAAACTTTAGACGCTGAGCTTTTAGGTTCCCAATCTAAAATAGTGGAAAGCATTACAAAAATAAACTGCTGCGAAACGGAATCTGTTACCTTCGCACCATGTGACGATTTCGAGGAAAGAACACTAAATATAGGGAATTTGCCTGATCAAGTAAGGTTTTAAATGTAAATGTCTCCCTCACCAATGTATGTAGAGGCCGGGAATTTGCAATTAGTGTAATTTTTGTACGATTTTAATACAAAAAAAGTCCTGGGCTTTAGAGGGCGAACGGTTACGGTCCCCGGAACATCCTGTGGTAATGTAACCGTAGATGGTTTTTGTTTTGTTATTCCCGAAGATACCATATACCCCCAGAAAGGTAATTATAAAGGTAGTGGCGCATTATACAAGAATCAATACAACCCCTAATTACCCTCGTTAATATAATGTATCGTTTGATCTCATAGACATCAGCAACCATCAAATATGTGCCGCCAAAACATCCTTAGGATATGCACTAAACGATAACACGTTTATTAATGCTTATTGCATGCAGTACGGCCCAGGCCCTTTTTACGGCTAAGGCCGCACTGGTAATGGCTCCAGTGGCGTTAAGAATCATATATAGTTAATAATATTCCAGTAATTAACTTCAGACCCCTGCCGGTTTGCAATCAGCAAGCCGTTTTTTTAAGCCCTCAATAGCCTACAAGACCGTTTCCAACTCATCCTTTTTCCGAACTGAACTACTTTGGGGCTCATTACCTTCCACTCAGTTGGGCATTGGGGTGGCAGGTACCTCTGGCAAATTGCTGGCTCTGAGCAATTCAAAATTGCCTGGTTGACAGCATTTGAAGAAAATCCTTACGAATTGGAATCTCAATACTTAGATTTATTTAGAGATAGTTATGGGGTGCTTCCTTTTGCCAACCTTCAGGGAGGCCGTAAAGCAAAGGGTATTACCAAAAGGTCTGTTGGATAAAAACATTAAGAATAGATTGAGGGGATACTATGAAAAAAATTAATAAACGGCAAAAATTACGGATGGAGCTTTTTATTAAACAATCAGGGAAATGTTTTTATTGCGGTGAGATGATGCAGATTAGCAGTTTGCAGAAGCCTTTATACGCCACTTTTGATCATGTATTTCCAAAATCGAAAGGTAGAAAATGGACTAAAGACAATTTGGTGCTATGTCATCAAAAATGCAACCAGATTAAAGCCGATAAAGTTCTCAATTTCATCACTGTGTAACACTTGTTTTTAGTACACATTTTAAGACTGGCAGGCATCAAGTACCGCCTTAAGACGGGGGACGCAGCTGCGACCCCTCGCGCGCTACCGTGCGCGACCTTCTGCCAGGTGCGGAAGGTTATTGAGCATAAAACCATCACCCACAAAAAAATAAACACATCAGGTAGACCCGGAGGGAAGTGGAAGCTTACGCCCGGGATGAGTTAAAGGGCGTATTCCTTTGGGAGCATAGCCTGGGTATGGTTAAAGCTGCCGAGGGGGCAGCGGCTGCTTATCCCCAAATTGGCCTGCTTATAATAGAAGAGCTCTGTTGTCGTTGTCCCTAATTACAGGATATGGTATAATTTGCGTAACCTCGAAATTACAAGCGGGTGAAAACTTTGCCTGAATACATAGCTGACTCGTCATTTCTAATCTCACTGTCAAAGATTAACGGCCTCCAATTTATTAAGCTATTACCCGGGCTCGTGTTTTGCCCGGATGAGGTCTACGAGGAGGTTGTTGAGATAGGGGATTACACCGGGGGTATGCCGATGCGTTTATTATCAGCCAGGAGGTCTTTTTGCCCGAGCCCCCGTTAGTAGCAAAGTTAACAGTATCAACTCGTCTTCAAACAAGAGGAATATCGCCGGTGGTTGATAAGGTTTTATCTCTGGCCTTTCAACGCGGAGCCATCTTATTGACTGACGACAGAAGATTGCGTAGCAAGGCTCTTCCACATCAACCTCAAAACGCATAATTCACCGGAATTCCTGATTTATTACCTTAATTATGACAGTCTAAAATCAGCCCTTGATAGTTTAGTTAAACATAATCGGCTTGATGGGAAGGCCGCTAAAATTTATCTGGAGGCTAAACAACAATGGGAAAAAAAATAAAAATAAACACTGAATTTGATCCAGTGCTTTTAAAAAAGCTGGACGCTTACGCTTCCCAAAAGTATCTTGATCGTTCATCCGCATTGCAACAGTTGGTTTCGGTTGCATTACGCGAAAATTACAAAAAAGAGGCCATCCAGGCTTATCGCGAAGGTCGGATGACCATCAGACAGTGTGCCGAGATGCTGGGAGTTGATTATTTCGAGATGAACGAGATTCTTCAATCAGAAAAAGTAAACATCATCTCGGAACCTTTTCAAAAATCGAAAAAACTGCTCGATAATTTGCAAGGATCCTTTGACCCTAAATAGTAAAGCCATTAGCTACGCGCGATGGTTTGTCGTCCCACATACCCACCCCACGTACAGGCTGGTGCACGCGTTAGTTTATTCTTTGCCACCGGTGGGGCGTCGTGCCGCCCCGGCGAGAAGACCGCGGCTGCGGCCCCACGCTCGCTACCGCGTGCGCCCTTCCGCTAGGTTGCGGAAGCTTATGCACCAAAATAATATCAGCGGACTTTCTTACCTCGAGACAATTTAAAGCTGTGCGGATAAAGTATAGTCCCGTCTCCGACACCAGAAAATGCCCGATATAACGGGGATTAAGGCCGAACGTGAAATTAACACGTTCGGCCTTTTTGTTTCCGAACGTACGCGTAAAACGTATGCGTAAAAAACGTATCCCATTTAGAAACCACGCGTGTCCTGTAAGTAAAACTACAGGAGGTTACAATCATGGCAAGACGATGCTCCTTACGCCTGGGACCAGGCATGGCATTTTACAGTAATACAAAACAAGGAACTGCTGGACAGACTAAATCTTGCAGCTAAAGAAGCCGCGAAACAAATGGATATGGAACATTTAAGGAAACTAGGGAATAATGTGCAGTTCAATTGTTTGTACGGTTCACCGACACTGATAATAGTATCTGGCAATGAGCAGGCTCCCGTACCCCTGGAAGCGGATTGTGCCGCTGCTACTCAGAACTTGTTGCTCGCTGCAGAGTCAATCGGGCTAGGGTCGTGCTGGATTTTCTTTGTATTGTTAGCGTTTAATTCACCTCAAGGTTCCGAATTGCGAAAAGAACTGAAAATACCCGAGGGCTACAAGCCTTATTATTCAGCTGATTTTGGGTATAAAAAAGCTGCGGTTGTTAAAGCGTCGGACTATCGCGGTAACATGCCCCGTCGCCCCGGCATAATAGACGATTATATTAACACCCCCACAAATAAAAAAGACGCCCGTAGGCGTTTCTTAAATAGCTTCCTCTCTGGCCTCCCCCCGTGAATACGGCTCTATTGCGTATCAGCTTTGGAATGTGCAACAATAGTGACGTAACTAGTAAATATAAAAAAAGAAGGATTGATACCGTGGACAACCAGTTTTGCATATATACTTTGCTGTTCCTAGGAGGTTTTATTGCCGCAGCAATTTCGGGTGCCGCTGGTTTTGGCGGGGCATTATTATTACTTCCGCTTTTAACAAATACTCTAGGGACAGCGTTGGCTGTACCAGTTCTTACCGTAGCCCAACTCATCGGTAACATCTCACGAGTTTATTTTGGTTTTAAGCAAGTAGATTGGAAGCCTGTTAAAGTTTTTGTTTTAGGTGCAATACCAATGGCTATTCTTGGTTCTTTTTCATTTGTTACGGCACCAAAAGAATTAATTACCAGGCTTGTTGGTTTAGCTATCATAGCATTTGTTGTATTAAAGCAATTTAACATTTTGAAGTTCCAACCCAATGACAAAATAGTGTTCTTGGGTGGGTGTATTACAGGATTAATATCTGGCTTAGTTGGTAGCGCAGGACCAATAGGTGCAGCATTATTTCTCTCTTTAGGTCTCCCACCAGTATCCTATATTGCCAGTGAAGCGACAACAGCAGTAGCGATGCATATAACTAAAATTGTTATATATCAAAAATTCTTAGATATTGGTTTAAAAGGTTTCGAAATTGGGTTATTCGTTGGCGTTGCTATGATTCTTGGAACATGGGCAGGGAAAAAAACAATTGAAAAATTACCTAAAGAACGATTTATAAAATTTGTTGGAGTTTTGTTAATACTAATAGGCCTACATATGCTTATTTGGGGTTAATATAGTCGTAATTCAATTTCTGCACATCATAAACAGGCGGCGACGTAATAACAATTATATCCAAGACAATTCCTCTACCGTCCTGACGAGGTCGTCCTGGTTCGGCAGCGTATATCGAGTAACCATCTTCTTGTATACTTCGTATCATTATATGCCAACAAATGGCAGTATGCCTCCAAAAGGATTAAGTAAAAAAAGGAGCAAAATTATACAGCTCCTCTGTGCGTTATTTATCTCATTATAGCCATAGATTACTCAAATAAAATGCTCTTACGTTATCTTAAAACAAAACAGTTTACAATGGAAAGTCTTGTATTAATATAAATATAGTTCATTTTGGAATGTAAAAGGTGATTAACTATGATGATAATATTAGGCCCAAGCAATAAAAAAGTCCGGGAGCTTTTTTAGCTGCCGGGCTGTTTAATTATAAGTCCTTATGTTCGCAGGTCTAACGCTTTATTGCTAAAAGCCTCACGCAATCTTTAAGCTGCCTAAAGATCGCCCCTTCTGAAATCTTTTTCAGGGCATCTTCTACATTTGTTACAACGGAACCTAAAACCATATCCACGCCATAATCAAACCATACAGTAGATATCGGTGTAGTAGGGCCTAAAACCATAACGAAACTACTTTTTCTGCAATAAGAAAGCAAATCATCCATTGTTCCATTTATTAAAGCAGTTCCGGTTATGGCTACGATATCGGCCTGAGGTATAATCTCTGACGCTTTTTCCGCAGGCTCATCTCCCTCAATGGGACGCTTCTCTAGTACCCATAAAGAAGAGGCTACCTGGCGGATTTTCTCTATGAAGGGAAAGTGTCCTACTATGGCCACCTTTTTATTCCCTGCTTTTTTCATCAATACGCTCCCTGCATTAATTTCTACACAACGGTTTAAGTCAACCTGCAAAATAGAGTTAATTGCCGAGCAAGCTATACATCTCATCATGTCGCTTTCAGAATTAACTTCTTGCACCAATTCCCATGCTGTCTTTTCAGTGAGCTTGCCAGCATCAGGCGCAGGAACCCGTTGGTGGTGCCCATGAGCAAACATGGATGAAGCAAGACCACACCTTTGACTGACAACCGCGGTCCAAAAAGGACCAATTCGCACTTCTTTAACGGCAGCATCATCGTCCAAGGTGGAAATAATATCTTCCAGAACCGGCATTATACTCAACCCCTAGTCATTTATTGGTATATCTGCTTATTATTATAACATAAGCTAAAGCACTTCCCCTTGGCTTCCTTATTTTTTCTTTCCTCAATGAGTTTCCTTGATCCGTGAGCCGAATTAGTTTTGCATATGTACGACCACCATTTACCTATGCAACATTGCGGTATGTTCACCTGCGTGACTCATCTTGCCTGTGGTTTTAGTTTAACAAAATATGGCTTTCCCATCTTATAACAAACGGCAGCCAGGATAATTATAACGCCTATGAAACCGCCGTTCCGGCCGGCATAAAGGAATTTAGGTAATTGTCCCTTATCATATCAAATGCCATACGGGCAGAACTAATTTCCATCACCTTTCCCCCAATCATTACCGCAAAGCTATCCCCCACAATTTCGGCTTCCCGGACGTCATGGGTAACATACAGCACAGGTATTTCGTGACTCTTGAATACATCTCGAAACTGAGGTAACAAGTTTTCTTTCGTTGCAGCGTCAATATCGCTTAGCGGTTCATCGAGCAGTATGACCTTGGGTTCGGAGGCTAGTGCCCGGGCCAAAGAAACCCTGCTTTTAAAGCCACCGCTCAACTCTTTGGGTTTCTTTTTTAAGATGTCCGCCAACCCGAGCATTTCCGCCACCTGCGCCCCTGCATCTTTCGAACCCCGCCCGTTTTTAACTGAGTAAATAATATTATCCCATACAGTTAGATGATTAAACAAAGCGGGATGCTGAGGTACGTAACCTACCCCACGTTTTTCAGGCGAAAAATTTGTTACAATTTGCCCGTTAATTTTCACCTGACCTCCGTCACCTTTGATTATTCCGGCAATAATTTTAAGCAAGGTGGATTTACCGCTACCGTTAAGTCCGATAATCACCTTGATTTCGGAACCAACCTTGAGCGTAACTTCTTGTAGTACCGCCTGTTCTTTGAAATATTTGCTAATATCAACAGCTTCAAGCATATTTTCGCCTCCTCGCATTAAAAATACTTAACACAACAACGATGGTCAGGGATAAAACAATACAGAAGGCGCTGGCTGTAATAGCCATCTCAAGCTCACCTTCCTCAACCTTGGTAAACACATAAGAAGCTAGAACCTGGGTACTGCCCGGAACGTTTCCTCCGAACATAATAACTGCCGCAAATTCACTTAGCGAGCGAGCGAAAGTTAAAACAAAGCCGGAAAACAATGCTTCCCCCAAAGCAGGGACAACGACGTGTAAATATGCCTTTTGCGGAGTATCGCCCAGTGTACGGGCCACTGCTATAATTTCGGAGTCGATTTGATCCACTCCGGAAGCAATAGCCCGCGCTGCCAGGGGGTAGGAGACGAAAAACATTGCCAACACAACTGAAATGAGCATAAAAGCCAGACCGGTATTACTTATAAAGCCAAAGGTATTCCTGCCAAAGGCCAGGAGCAAAGCAAGACCTGCCACTGTGTGGGGCAGCGCTATAGGTAAATCATTCATAAGATTGGCCAATCGATAGATAATGGTATTTTGCGCAAAAAGGTGATAATAGCCAAATCCCAGGGCCAGAAAAGAACCGAGCAAAGCTGCAGCAAAAGCTGCAATAAGGGTGTTTTTGACGCTGTCCCAGAAGTAATAGTCAGTTAAGGTTTTAACTGTCCCTTCGAAGTTAAGATGCCCTAAAAGGGCAACCATTGGGTAGACAACCAGGAGCAGAAATAGAGGGAGAAAGATTACACCGATTATATCTCTTTTCATTCTTGGTACGCCTGCCATCCCGCTTGAATAAATTCATCTATATTTTCATTGGCACAATCCAAGAACTTTTGGGCCAGCATTTCGTTGCCTCCTTTGATTGTCGCTGCTCCAAAGATAATTTCACCGGTATACTCCTGCGGTATTGTCTGCACGTGCTCCACACCAAACCCCTTTGCGACGCTGCTGAAGATTAATCCGGCATCAAGCTCGTCCTTCTGGACCATAATCGCCAGTTGGTTAACTGTGGAAGGACGCGCCTTTAAATTCCCGGTTTGGTTTAGCTGATCCCAAAGATCCATATTTTTCAGGGCTGTCTCAGCATAAACTCCGACGGGTGCATTAGGATCACAAATGCCCACCGTCACCCCCGGTTTATTTAAATCCTGGACGGTTTTTACTTTGGTTTTTCCTGTTTCGGAAACAATCAGCACCATATGATCTTGTAAAAACTTTTGCGCAGCAATCAAATTGCCATCATCTTCAATCTTATCAATGTATAACCAGTCGGCTGAAAAGTATAAATCACATGGTTGTCCTTCTTTAATTTGAGTATAAAGTCCACCGGATGGCCCGTAGTTGGGAGTAACTTTAACGCCTGTTTCTTCCTGAAAAGCGGTAATCACTTTCTCCATTGGTTTTTTCAACCCGGCTGCAACATAGACATTAAGCTGTTCTTCTTTGGTGCTGCACCCGCTTAATAACATTACCGACCCGGTAACAATAATGGCTGTCAAGGTACATAACAGTTTCTTAAGTACTTTGGTGAACATTTTCCCACTCCTATGCTATAAGTTTCTAGAGACCTGGGTACAGACAGTCTTAACCTATTGGGAGCAAACTCTTGTTAAGCTTTGTTTAAGAATTTTCTTTTTCTCTTAATGGTATTTTTCAGGCTCTTCCTGATGCAGGCAAGTTTAAGATTACCATTATTGTTAGTGACGACAGCATAGCCATTCTTTAATAACTTGTAATCGTATCTAGCCTCGTCCAATATAAAGTTGATAATTTTTCTTCTAACATTGTTTTTATTTTTTTCAACTGGATAGTAAAATAATATACTCCAAGATCCATCAAGGTTTTTAGTTTCAACCCTTACCAAGAGTCCGTTATCAGCCAAATTCGAATATACCATATAAGGGTCGAAAACTTTGCAGTCAAGCCCCCCCAGGCTATTACATATTTCTTTAAGTTCCACCTCTCTTTCATTATGTATTCCAGTAACCTCGCCACGCCTAAATAAAACCAGAAAGTCAGCAAGCTTATCTTTCATATTGTCACCCCCCATAAAACAAAAAACTTTGCCCATTGCAAAAAGGACAAAGCTTTATAGCTAAGATAAAGTTCGCATTCTCCTTTCCGCAATGGGAGGCACACCGGTTTCCCCATGCACCCTAACGGCCGGGCAACCATACTTTAGGCTTAGGTCACCAGGCTCGGAGACATATTTATTTGTTAAAAATAAAAACCCGGCATTGTGAAAATGGCAATGCCGGGCCTGTTCAATAATGGCCGGTAATCCTCTCCTTTCCACAATGGGAGGCATACCGGTTTCCCGATATACCCTGCCGGTCCGGTCACCATAACATCACGTCTGCAGGTGCACAAGACTCGGAGAATTTTTTTTAGTTATGCATTGGGTATAAAATATATCAAGTCTGCTAACAGTTTAAAATATTTGCAAAATAAAGTCAAGGGAATCTTTCTCAGCTGGAAGATAAGGACGACGCCATTGGATTCGTTTTATAATTAGAACAATTATCCTCGTTATTAAGCTATGTTTTTTCAATATATTATGAATTACACATTATATTAAATCAATACTAATCATTTCTAAAGAAATTCATCAAAATGAAAGAACAAATATGAGACAGATGAAACGTCCCCATGTCTTCTTCCCACCCATGTCTTCCCATGTCTTACTTTAACGAAATTATATCTTATAAATTGGTGGTTTCACTTCATAAGTTTTTAGCTTACCATATTCCAATAGCCCGTCATATAATTTTAATTCTTCTATTAAAAATGTTATAAATAGCTCCCTAATTTGTGGAGAAGTACTATGAATAAGGGCCATTGTATGAGTAGGCAAAAATGACTGAATACCTCTAAGGACGCGCCGGAAAATAAATCTATCTGTGATACCCTCTATATTTACTGTGGATTTCGTATATTTTGGTGGTCTATTGGGCAATGGTATCCCATATGTCATCATCTCTTTCTCCAACAACGATACATGTTTACCGAGGGTTTTTTTCCCAGAGGCAAGAATTATCTTTAAATCCGGATCGCTGGCAAAAGCCTCCAATAAACTTGTCAAATGGATTACATTATATCTTTGCACCAAGTGATTCCAGATATGAAATACCTCGCTAACATTTATCATCTTTTGTTTTTCCCCCGTAGACATAGCTAACCTACTTAAATTCTCCAAGTTTTTTAATATTTTCATATCTTGCTCCTTATATTTAAAAATTAGGCATTATATACAGGGGGTAAGTTTAAATAGCCCTTGATCTTGCCGTATTCAACAAGTAATTCATGTAATTCCATAGTTACGAGTAAGTGGTTTTTAATTGCTTTTCTAACTCTGGGTGAAGTGCTTTGCATAAAACCACTGGCAAGTATGGGGAAAAATGATTGGATACTTTCAAATAAGGTTTGGTATACATTGTAATCTGTGACGATCTCTAATATAGTAGTAGTATTGATACCGGCCGGCGGTCGAGTAGGAAAGGGAATACCATAAGACTTCATTATGGCTTCCATATCCACAATACCTGACTGCAGAACATCGACTACTCTACTTATAATAAATTTTAAATCTTTATCGTTAGTAAAGTTTTCAATAATCTGCACACTCTCCATAATATCCAGTTTCGCAACCAAAATGTCCCATACGTAAAATACCTCACTGACATTGATGTATTTCTGCTTCTCTTTTTGGGATTTACCGATCTCTTTTAACCTTTGGATTTTATCCATTATATCCATGTTAAACTATCCTTTTTATTTACCTAAATTTTTATATATTTTTGGTTTATTTTTTAAATTTATTCGTAATTATTTTTATATCACACCTCAACTGGACGTTTTTGTTTTAATTCTAATAAAGCCGGGTATAGATACCAGCATTCCAGGACCAGGTCCTGAGCAAAGTCAGCACCTCGCCAAAACCCATAAATAAAGAATAATTCCCGATATTTGCTGCGCTTTTCAGTACAGGTTGTCTGTGTTTAAGAAGAACTTGCCTTTGGAGAGCGGTCGGAGTGTCAATCTCTGAACACCGTACTCGTCAAAATATGGACATTATGAAACTTTAGCGATTATTATTTGTTTATTCTGACAATGTAAGTGACTAGTTGTTCATTTTTTATTGGTAATAATAATGTATAATATTTTTATCACGGCAATGGCAATGAAACCTACTCTGCCAGAATTGATGGTTAATTTAATCAGCGGTAAATAAAGATTAAGGGTAACCATAGTGGTCTTTTATCGGTGGTGTACGCTTCCAGTGCCTAAGATTTCCTAATTGCATAGTGTCTACATAAGGTTATAAAGGGTGATTAACGTATGTTATGGTTTGTGTTTTACGATAATAAACTGCTCATAAAGACTGATAATGATACTATTTCTATTCCAAACAAAAAAGATTTAACAATATTAGAAATTCAGCTAAAGAAAGAAATATATATAGGTACGTTAAATAACTCCCCTTGTTTTGCGGCGGAATTTACAGATGCTCCATCATCGCTGCCTGTTGGTTTTAATTATATAAGTTTAAGAAAATTGTTTTTTAAGTCTGTGGATGACATTTTTCGTGTAGCCGGGCGTGCGCATCAAATTATTAATTGGGTTCGCACACATCAATATTGTGGTAAAT
Source organism: Desulfoscipio gibsoniae DSM 7213 (assembly GCF_000233715.2). GTDB lineage: Bacteria > Bacillota > Desulfotomaculia > Desulfotomaculales > Desulfallaceae > Sporotomaculum > Sporotomaculum gibsoniae. Next base: position 1,643,116 of record NC_021184.1, on the reverse strand, counting down.
GCGGAGGCCCTATTAAAAATAAAGTAACTGAACTTGCCAGAGAGTGTCCCAATTGCGGTGTTAATATTTACCCACGTATATCTCCCGCCGTAATCATAGCAATAGTTAAAGGAGATAAAATATTACTGGCCAGAAACAAGAATTTCCCCAATAGCTTTTATAGCGTTCTAGCCGGTTTTGTCGAACCGGGAGAAACTTTAGAAGAGTGTGTACAAAGAGAGGTAAAAGAAGAAGTTGGAATTGAGGTGAAAAATATAAAATATTTTGGAAGCCAGTCCTGGCCATTTCCAGACTCACTTATGATTGCTTTTACTGCAGAATATGCTAATGGTGAAATCGTAGTTGATAATTTGGAGTTATCCCATGCAGACTGGTTTTCACGCTACAACCTACCCGCAAAAATTCCGGATAAAAAAACTATTGCCGGACGTCTTATAGAATGGTTTATACAACAACAAGGGAAGCACGGGAACGGTTCTTTTGCTTCCTAGGAAGCAAAAAGAACCGCCCCCCTACTTCCTCTTCCAAGAGCCCAAGGTAAAGGAAGGTTCGGAGTTTCCTGGTTCAGCTCGTAATTTCACCCCCAATGTGTAAATAAATAATTAAGATTTGTTTTGGAAACAAAAGAACCGTCCCCATGCTTCCCAAGGTTTTGATTTTTTTATTACTTTAACTTTAGTGCGAAGGAGCACCATAATAATTGCAAAAATCGTCAAAAGAAAACCAATTGAAATGGCAATCGTTGCTCCTACTGTGAAAGCAGAGACATAAAAAGCTTGATTTACCCCCGTAGTTGTATTAAAACCCAACCCAATAAAAATTGAATTTGCACCGGGTATAAAGCGAAGTTGATAAATAATATGTCCGGCTAAAACCAATGGAATTAGAGCAAAAACCAACTGTATCCGTCTAGATGTTGCCTTAGTTTTAAAAGGCTTAGCAATAAGCCAAGTAATCAAACCAGCACTAACTGCAGTTCCCCAGTAAGATATGCTGAACCATAAGCGCCATATGGAAACCGGCCATGTCGAATGCACTGCTTCAAAATAATAAAGCGGGATTAAAATAGCCAAGGTTACCCCAATAAAGATAGCATAACCTTGGTTAACTCTGACTAAATGCCACACTTCCCTGGCCGGAACCCGAAGATTTAATTGAACTGAACCATTAGGACAATTGCGCACACAATTGAAACAAAACTTGCAAGCGAGGTTATTATCAAGGTAAGGTAAATGTTGGAACATTGGACACCCGGGAGTACTTCCATTACCAACATAGCACTCGTGAGTCGTACATTTGTTAAGACAAACCGTGGGATCCGCTCTTATCTCAAGTGCCGAACCGATAGAAGCAGTACCCACAAATCCTCCCAGAGGACAAAGGTAGCGACACCATGTATGACGTGTAAAAATAATACCCGTAATTATTGCAAATAGTTGAATTGCCAGTAACAGTATTACAGTATTTATTGGACTGGATCGCATTCCAAAAAAAACTTCTGTCCAAAAGATAAAAACAAACAAAAAAGTAACAAACAGATAATCATACTTTTTTAGCAAATCTGGAACAGGTTTATTCAAGTGTAGTTTTTTTTGGACAAATTCCATGATAAACGCAAAGGGGCAAACTGTACACCATACTCTACCTAAAAAAGGTGAAATTATTGCTAAAGCAGGCCACCATAAACCCCAAACTATAATAAAAATAAATTTAGTCATAGCTACTTGGGGGGCCAGCAATAATAATAAAATTATGGATATAAAAATAATTGTAGAAATACGCTTGAACCAAGAAATAAGTTCTCCTTTTTTCAATATGTTTTCAATACTTGGCCATGATAGAAGATTAACTGTGCTTCCTATTTTTTCAGCAGTCGGACCAAAAAAGATATGCTCCAACCCAATTGTATTATCTTCAGCCAGAAAAAATGCCCTTTCTAGCACTTGAATCAACTCAGTTACATTTCCTTGCCGGTAATGATGTGAAAGAAGTAACTTGCTCGCTTCTTGATTGAGAACAGGGCTTCTCCTATTATGCTTAAGGGCTAATTTATCTAAAATACCCTGGGCTAAAATTGGGATATCTCTTTTTCTTTCGCGTAACGGCTGAATAGTATAAGTTTGGCCAAAGCACTCTCTTAATTCCGGTATAATCTTAGGGGACAATTGTTCCGGATTACCTTGTAAGCTAGCTACCACAAGACAGTTCTGCTTATTCATTTTTAGACATTCAGCCAATTTAAGCTGAGCTCTAGGGGAAATTTTATTGATTTCCCGTAACAACAATGTTCCTTTGCCGACTATTTCAAAAAAATTAAACGATACTGCAGGATCATCTTCATCAGCTTCAAACATCATGTCGCTCCACTGCTGATCAAAATAGCGACCATCAAGAACTATAAAAGTTGCTGCTTCCCCAAACCTGCGTTTATGTAAATACCAGGCCACCATTTGCCGGCCTGTACCTCGTTCACCAATTAAAAGCAAGTTTTCTTTTGTGCTAACCAGTTCATCAATTTTTTTTTCAATTTCCCTGGTCGTTCGAGCACTTCCCCAAATCCCGTAAAATTTATCCTTATAATGAGTTAGCTGCAAACTTAAACGCAAAAAGTCTTTATATTTAGCGTCCCATATTTCATGATTAGCATCATTTAAATTATGGTATAGATGCTCAATAAATTTTTGATACAGTTTAGGCCATCTTACGAGCATTCGAGCAAAATTTTCAGCATTTAATAATAAAACGCGGCAATTTTCTGTACACCGAACCGTCGTTGGTGCAGGTTTTCCAGTAAATAGAGAGAGTTCACCAAAAGCATCACAGGGACCGAATAAATTAACTTTCCAGGAATTAATTCCTTGCTTGGATACTAACGCTTCAGCCTTTCCTTCAATTAAAATATAATAATAGTGCTCCGTCTGGCCTTGCTTGATGATATCAGTACCTTGTGCATATTCTTGCCACTCAAAGTCATTCGCTAGTTCACTTATTTCTTGATTAGTAAGATCAGCAAAAAATCGAACCTTAGATAAATAATACACTTTTTCGGTATTCATTTAGATCCTCCATCGTCCAATACCATTATTTACCTTAACCCCCTGTTGAATATAACCTCCAAGGCGAGTTGACAGAAAATCGCCCACCATCTAAGTTAAGATAATGGAATTCCCGGCAGCATAGATTTTATTTATACAAAATTAAGGCAAAACCCTTCTTAGAAGATATTAATCAACTTTATATTATTCAACTTTTCTGGATACAGGATTAAACCCTTAATAGTAACCACAGCGGCTACTGCCGCTAAATTCGCTCACCGGTGATACAGAGAACTAAAAATTAACATAAATATCTAAGAGAAAGATGGGGCTATATCCCTTTTGTATTTCCACAAAGGAACTAGCCCCATAAATGGTCCTAAAACTACCAATCGATTTATGAACAAACAAATACATAACTACGCATCTCACAGGCAATTAATGGCAAGCTAGAACCATCCCCATTTGTCACCGTCACTTTTCCAGAAGTGTTTGTATTGCCGATTCTATTTGTTCGTTGGAGAAGCCTTGAAGGTCAATCGCACCCGAACGACAGGACGCAGCGCAACTGCCGCAGCCCTGGCATAAGCCATTGTTTACTTGAGCAACGGTTTTTTGAGTTGTTCGTCCTTGGGCCGGACCCGTAATCGCTTTCATTTCAATGGCCTTAAATGGACATACATCCCGGCATAACAGGCAGCCCTGACATAGTGATTCATTAACCCGAGCAATCATGGGGTTTGTGGCAATATGTTTTTTGGCAAGCAAAGTACAGACTTTAACCGCCGCCGCACCGGCCTGGGCTACCGTATCGGGAATATCTTTGGGACCCTGGCAGCATCCGGCCAAAAAGATCCCCGCCGTGGTGGTCTCCACCGGGCGCAGTTTGGGGTGGGCCTCCTGGAAAAATCCGTCTTGATCAGTCGTAAAACCGACCGTTCTGGCAAACTCCCTGGAACATTGGGCCGGCACCATTGCTGTGGCTAAAACAACCAAGTCCGCTTCAATTTCCACCTGGGCGCCCAACAATGTGTCCGCACCCTTGACCAGCAATTTACCACCCTTGCGAGATATTTTGGATACCCGCCCCCGTATATAGCGGGCTCCCTCATTAACGGTACGCTGGTAAAATTCTTCGTAGGCTTTTCCTGGTGCCCGGACATCCATATAAAATACAAACACACGGGACCCTGGGATTTTTTCCAAAACTTGATGGGCATGCTTGGCAGTATACATACAGCAAGCTCTGGAACAGTAGGCTTTCCCCTTAGCCTCATCCCGGGAACCCACACACTTGATAAATACTACATTTTGGGGTTCTTTACCATCGGAAGGCCGCATTATTTTACCGTCCGTTGGTCCGGAGGCATTAACCAGTCGCTCAAACTGCAGGCCCGTGATCACATCGACTAATTTTCCGTAACCGTATTCACCGTAGGCTTTTGCCCAGTCAAAAAGGTCATAACCCGTGGCCACGACAATGGCCCCCACTTCTACCTGCCGGTAAGCATCCTGATCCTCATAATTTATTGCTTGGGCTGCACATACCCTGGCACAAACACCGCATTTTTGTCCGTTCAAAAGGCGGCAGTTGTCCGCGTCTATGCAGGGTTTATTGGGAACAGCTTGTGGAAATGGAATATATATGGCTTTACGTTCACCCATATTTTGATTAAATTCGCTGGATACTTTTTTCGGGCATTTTTCCCAGCAAGTGCCGCATCCTGTACATTTGGAGTGATCAACGTAACGGGCCTTTTGTTTCACCAACACCGTAAAATTACCGATATAGCCACTTACTTCGGTAACTTCTGCGCAAGTTAACAACTCTATATTAGGGTGCTGCGCCACTGCAACCATTTTTGGTGTACTGATACATGCGGAGCAGTCTAACGTAGGAAAAGTTTTGTCCAGCATAACCATTTTACCGCCAATGGTCGGCTCCCTTTCCACCAGTAAAACTTTATGCCCGGCATCTGCTATATCCAGGGCTGTCTGAATTCCGGCAATACCGCCGCCTATGACCAACGCTTTTTTCGTTACGGGGATGGAACTCTCAAAAAGCGGCTCAAGACGGGCCGCTTTGGCAACGGCCATTCGCACCAGGTCAATGGCTTTGGCGGTGGCCTGATCGGGTTCATTAGCATGCACCCAGGAACATTGCTCCCGAATATTGACCATTTCCAGTAAATAAGGATTTAGCCCCGCCCGGGAAATGGTACTACGAAATGTAGACTCATGCAGGCGTGGAGAGCAGGATGCCACCACAACCCGGTTCAGGTTATATTCTTTAATGGCATTTGCAATCATATTTTGCCCCGGTTCAGAACAGGTATATTTATAATCCACGCTGTAAACAACATAGGGAAAATGAGCAGCCTGGGCGGCCACCCGAGGTACATTAACGACTCCGCCAATGTTTGACCCACACCAGCAAACAAAAACTCCAATCCGCATATACATCGCTCCAATTATATCAGTATTTATCTATGTCTACATTTGATGCAATATTTATAATTAACTATCCAACTAGTTCTAACACCCTTTTCGTATCCACAAAATGAGTGTTAAAGCTTAAATCAATGGGTGTAAGTCCTATGGCAAGTCCAATCAACTGGGTAAAATAAAATACGGGCAGACGATAATCGCTACCAAAAACCTGGTTTATTTTCCTCTGGCGCATATCTAAATTGAAGTGACAAAGGGGACAAGCCGTGGCAATACATTCAGCACCAGCCAGGGAAGCATCGGCAAGTATTTTTTCAGTTAATTTTAAAACCACGTCCTCATTGGATATGGCCAAAGAGGCACCACAACATTCGGTTTTACTATTCCAATCCAACGCATGGGCACCAACGGCATCCAGCAAACCGTCCATGACCAAAGGGTTTTCGGGATCATCAACTTGCACCTCTTTTGGCCTAACCATCAAACAACCATAGTATACAGCTACTTTTAAATTCCGCAATGGCCTGACAAGCTTTGCGGAGATTGTTTCCGATCTTAGGCCAGCGATTATTTCCAGTATTGATTTAACCTGCACACCTCCGTGGTAAGGTTTGCCGGTAACCCAGTTAATCTTTTTACAAAGTTCTTGATTATTTTGCATTTCCACGTTGGCCATAGCCAGGCGCTGGTAACAGGCCGAGCAGGAAGCGGTGCAATCAAGTCCCATTTCCGCCACTAGAGCCAAGTTGCGGGCAGCCAGAGCTACCCCCAGCATATGGCTGGTGCTGTGGCCCGGTGTTGAACCACAGCAACTCCAGTCTGGTATTTCCACCAATTCCACGCCCAGCGCCCGGCAGACTGCCCTGGTTGATACATCATATTCTCTGCCGCTGGTGTGATCGCAGCACCCCGGAAAATATGCGTATTTCATCTGGCATTCCCCTCCAGCTTCCGGATACGTTCAAAAATCAAACCTATATCCCGGTGATTTTGGGTCCTTGCGGGTAAGAGCTTAACTTTATTTTTGGTGAACATCGCCAAACCGGTATCAGCATTCTTAAAGATTTGCCTGGTTTTCAAATTATAGTTGAGCATCATGCCCAGCTCATAAAGTTTGCCATTATCCTTAACGGTATTAAGGAAACAATCGTAAAATATAGCTACATCCCTAGCCCGGCCCTCCAGCAAAATACCATCGCGCTTGGCCAGGCCGCGCAAACAATCCATTACCCGGGCCAGGTCAACATTGCGGGGACATCTTGAAGTACAGGTATTGCAACCGGCACAAAGCCAGATGGCCTGACTCTGCAGTACCCGCTCTTGCAAGCCCAGCTGAACCAAACGTAGCACCCGGTGCGGGGGGTAATCCATGGTAAAAGCCAGCGGGCACCCGGCAGTACATTTGCCACATTGGTAACATTGCTCCACCGGCTGCCCGCTTTCTTTACTTACATAATTAATAAAATTGGAATTATCATCGAGACTATCTGTTAAATTAATTGCCACTGTCATTTTAAAAAGACCCCTTGTTCTGCAATTTCGCTATATTTGCGCTATAATTACGCTATAATTAATTAGCAAGTTATCTTACAATAAGAAATATTAGGCACTTTCGTGCCCATAACAATAGTATAATTTAATACAATATTAAATATAATTGTATTTTATTTATCTGTCAAGACTCGACAAAAAGAAGCGTTATAAAGACGGATTATATGATGTCCTTTGGCAATGTTTAGATTACTCATTGGTCAAATATTTTTCATAACAGATGGCAGAGTAAACGAGAAGCTAGATTAAAGGTGGTTAAGCCGTACCAGTTTGCGTACATTGACACAAACGACTCTGACGAGGTTAAAGTTAGATCAGAGATCCGCAGAATAGCTCGGGAATGGGTCAAGAATACAATAGACAAAGATTGAGGAAGCTAAGGAACCGTCCCCTATGCTTCCTAAAGAATCGATAAAGATGAGTAGCATAAATCCTTTTTTTACCATAATGTATTATAAAAAATGGGAGGGATAATATGTATTGCTATACTTACCTGCCCAGCCTGGAGTGCGGTCTCAGGGAACTTATCCTGTGGTCGGAAATAAGTAGCCAACACCCCGTATTTTTTATTAATGTTGCGCAATGTCTAAACTTAAACCTTACCCCTCAAATTGTAGCAGATCTTAACCGAATGAAAAATTGTTTTAATTCAATCAACAATGAAGCTCGCCCATTATTAAGCCTATTAACTTATCAAAACCATATAGATTATTCCTTAGCACATTCCACATCACAATTAATGCAACAGTTTTTGCACTATGATCAAGAATTATTGGCGTTTATCCAACATTTAAAAGCCTATGGTCAAAACCAACCAGTTTGGCAAACCTTAGTTAGCCATATTGAAAACGAGCAAATATACATGTATCGTTTAATTTCAACCTTGAGGGAACAAATATTCCAAAGTCAACAACCGCCCAATATGATGCCTCCAAAACCTCCTTAGAAAGCAAGGGGGAAGCAAGAGGACGGTTCTATTGCTTCCTAAATTCCTTTAATCCACTGTAAATAACTATAACATCGCCCAGCTTCATGCGTACTAAACCGCTTGACGAGGGAGCCACAAAGTCGATTACCCCGGATATTACAGGCTTTTCCTGGTTACCCCGGGGTACGTTCCGCCGACCGCTGTATTTTTCGTATACTCCCTTGCCAACATAGCACATTACACGGGGCCTGTAATACAATATTTTCCGGTATAGTTCCACCCCGCCATGCTTGTATTCCTGATTTAATCGGTCGGCACCTTAAATTTAACCATGAAAGTGGTCCCAGAAGGCCCGGTTTCAACTTCAATCCTGGCGTTGTGCCTATTGATAATACTATAACAGACAGCAAGACCTAAACCCGTCCCGTTATCCTTGGTTGTAAAAAAGGGAGTTCCCAGTTTATCCATTGTCTCAGGGGCAATTCCACTACCCTGATCCTGAACAGCTAATATTACTCCATCATGTTCGACATACGTTTTTATTATTAGTTTACTACCAGGGGACATGGCTTCTAATCCGTTACGAACAAAGTTAAGCAATAGCTGGCGTATTTCTTTTTCATCCAATAGCAAATCGGGGATATCATAAAGCTCCAAATCCATATATTTACCTTCTTTATTAGCATCAGCCTGCAATAACGGTTGTAAAGTTTTCACAACAGTATTGAGGTTCTGCCTGGCTTTATCAACAGGTTTATTCCTGGCCAGTGATAAAAAAGGTGTAATTATAGAATTCGCTCTATCCAGTTCTTCTATCATAAGATCATAATATTCTATGTTTTTATTGGACTTCTCCCTACCCCTAAGAATTTGTAGAAATCCACGTACAGTAGTCATAGGATTCCTTATCTCATGGCCTATACTGGCGGCCATTTCTCCAACAAGATTTAATTTATCCAAGTGCAACATTTCTTTCTCGAATAATCTTAAATCCGTAATGTCATTCACAATACTTAAGATTACCTTTTCACCGTTTATTTCAATAATTTCAGCTGAAAGCAAACCAATACGTAGTTTACCAGACTTAGTCTGGAAAGAGTTCTCAAAGTTTCGTAAATAACCTTGGCTTAATAATAAGTTGATGACTTCCGTACGTTTCTGTGGCTCCCAAATATTTAATTCCGTTGAAGTATGCCCGATCACCTCTTCACGAGTATAACCGAGAGCATCAACAAAATTGCAGTTTATGTCAAAGAATTGTCCATGTTCAAGGGAACTTATAGCCATTGGGTTAGGACTGGAATGGAAAGCCTTATAAAAACGTTCTTCTGACAAACGCAGCGTTTCTTCGGCCTGTTTACGCCCAGTGATATCGCGGGTGCATATTATAACTTCGGCAAACAATTTACTATCGTTTAATAGTATTTTAGCAGTAGATTCCACCCATATATATTGGCCGTTAATTTGTCTACAGCGATACTCTGTTTTTACAGGTGATAGTGTACTAAAGCCTTTCTTGTAGACATGTAGTATTTTTCCTAAATCATCCGGATGTACAAAATCCCGAGCACACTTTCCTAACATATCTTCCGGCTCATATCCTAATACTTTTTTGTGGGATGGGGTTGCATACTTTATCGTCCCTTGCGTGTCGATTACTACTATTAAATCAAGCATATTATTAGTAATACGACTCAATTGAGCCTCGCTTTCAGATAAAGCCTCCCGCGCCCCCTGATGTTCCGCAACCTCTTGTTGAAGTTGTGCCATAGCATTCTGCAACTCTGCGGTCCGCTCTTTTATCATTATTTCTAGATAATTGCGATATGTATATAATTCATCCTCCAGACGCTTACGGTCAGTTATGTCACGGATGGATTCAATCACACCGATTACTTGGCCCTCACTATCATAAAGTGGGGATGCTTTAGCCCATAAGGTTCCTCCATTGCCGTTAAACGGAGGAGGCATATTAATCTCAGCATATAGCGCGTTGCCTTTTTCTTGAATATTCTCATATATTACTTCACTTTTTATTTTGTTAATGTCAGTATTTATAAAATCAACAAGAAAGGGCATCCTTTTACCGTAAAAAGCTACAGCGTAAGCATAATCCCCTTTGCCGATAATATCTTTTTTAGCCAATCCCGTCATCTCTTCAATAGATCTATTCCAAGCAATAACTCTCTTATCGTTATCAACAACGAAAGTAGCGTCAGGGAGAAAATCAATAATGTCCCTCAACTTTTGGTTTGCCGCCTCCAGCTCTTTTTCAGCCTTCTTACGTTCAGTAATGTCTCTGCCCACTCCCACTATTGCTATTACATTATTTGACTCACCCAAAATTGCCTTAATAGCCCAGCCAAACCATCTGCAACCATTTTTCGTCATAGCCCTGTGCTCAATATAACAACTATAAGGGGGGTTATTAAGATTTTCCATAGCTTTGAAGGTAACTTCACTGTCACTCTCATTTGCCAGCGGTTCAAATAACGAGTCTATAAGTTCCCGTTGCTTTTTGCCGAACACATCACAATATGACTGATTAACAAATAAAACTTTACTATTAATATCAACTTTAACGACAAGGTCACTCTGGTTTTCCACTAATACCTGGTAATGCTCGGCAACCAGATTTAATTCTTTTAATTTTATATTGAGTTCATATTCAGTTGTTTCTAATTCAGCCACTCGCTTACGCAAATATTGGTTTTCTGTAATCAGTTGTTCATTCTCAGCTTCTTGAGATTTCATGGATAATCCCATCTCCCCAATCAAATTGGTCATAAAATTTACGTTCGACGGGATACATTAATTTCCTTTGCATAAAAACTTAAAATTATTCCAGGGGGCACCATCCGACCAGGGAATACCCTTTCTGACCGGTTTCATTCTTATACGTTTTCTGATTTAATCTGCAATATTGGTAACTACATCAACATCAACATTATTACCATCATCTGAAAAGCAAGTTATGCCGTACTAACTTTAATCCTTTGAGTTTTTCACCCTGCAATTTATAACCTTTCATCATCTGCTACCAGGTACCAGGGAACTTTTACCCGCCGATCTCGTCAGCATATAAAAAAAGAACATGATAAAGGGGGTAATGATTGTGTCGTCACGTAAGACCTGGTACGGTTTACTGGCCATGCTGCTGGCAGTGACCGCATTATTGGCGAGTTTTTCAGCAGGAACGGGCCAATCAGCGGCTGCGGAGCCGGCCACGTTTAAGAGTTACGAGGAGCTGGTGGATTACATCGAACAAAATACCCTACTGGCCCGACAGTTTAACACGCTGCGTTACGGAGCAATCCTTGAAGATGTCTCAATTAAAGCAGAAGCCGCTCCCGAAGCAGCACTGAATAGCAACAAGGCAAAGCAAACTGCAGCCGGGGATGATGGCGCGGCTGACTACTCCGGCACCAATAACCAGGTACAGGGCGTAGACGAAGCGGACCTGGTTAAAACAGATGGTAAATACCTGTATGTAATAAGCGGTCAAAAGTTATCTATTATCCAGGCCCACCCGGCCTCAGAGGCTAAGAAGTTGTCCACAATACACTTTCAAGGACAGCCCGTGGAAGCTTTCATTAATAGGGATACCCTGGTTGTTTTCGGCAACGGCCCTGAAGCCGACCTGATGTTTATACACAAATATAGTGTAGCCAACCGGGAAAAGCCTGTGCTGACCAAAGAAGTAAAGTGCAGCGGCCATTATCTTACCTCCCGGATGATTGGCTCCGACGTGTACGCCTTGGTACACGCCCCTGCCCAACAATATGAGCCAGGCAGCCAGCAGCCCAAAGTGGTATTGCCAAAGCTGAGCACAGATGGACAGGAACGCACCATTGCCGCAACTAGCATCCATTATTTCAACAGCCCCGATTATACCTACAACTACACACTGATACTGTCATTAAGTTTACAAGACAAAGCCGACCAGGTGCAAAGTAAGGCTTTTTTAACCGGCACTTCCCAGAACGTGTTTGCCTCCACCGGCCACCTGTACCTGACCGGTGATAAAATGCCCGATTACGCCATGTACACACGAAAGCTGCTGGATGGTCTGGCAGCCATAGTACCGGTTGATATCGCCCAAAAAATTAAAGCGGTACGAGATTCTGGCCAGGGTTACACCGAAAAAACTCAGCAAGCCGAAAATATACTTGAGGAACACCTGAGCACCCTTAACTACCAGCAAGCAGCAGCCCTGGAAGAAAAAATAAAAGATATAATGGACAAATTCCAGCGGGATTTGGACCGGGAACAGAACAAAACCGTGATTTATAAAATGGCACTGGTAAGCAATCAGGTGGAATACCGGGGCCAGGGCGAGGTTAACGGCCGTGTTTTGAATCAGTTTTCCATGGATGAATATAACGGTTATTTCCGTATAGCCACCACCTCGGAGGGGTTTTTGTTCACTACCTCACCCGCAACCAGAAACAACATCTATGTGCTGGATGAAAAAATGCAAGTGACCGGCCAATTGCTTGGCCTGGCTCCATCGGAAAGAATTTTTTCGGCGCGGTTCATGGGCGACCGGGCTTACCTGGTAACTTTCAGGCAAACCGACCCCCTCTTTGTGATCAGTCTGGCCAACCCGCAGCAGCCGAAATTACTGGGCCAGCTTAAGATTCCGGGTTACTCCGACCACCTACAGCCATACGATGCCAACCACTTAATCGGCATTGGCCGGGAGGTATCGACAGCGCAGGTGCCACAGCCCCTTACCGAACAGAGCATGATCATGCCCCCGCCTACACGCGAACAAGGCGTTAAAATCGCATTGTTTGACGTAACTAACCCGGCTGCACCCCGGGAATTGGCCAAGTACGTGGTAGACCGGGATGATTCCGATTCAGCGGCCCGCCACGACCACCGGGCAGTGTTGTTCAGTAAGGAAAAGAACTTGCTGGTTATACCCGTAAGCTACGGATCGCCCTACCGCATCATGATGATTGAACCTAATAAGGGTATACTACCCCACTACCCCGAATGGCAGGGAGCCTACGTATTTGAAATCTCTCCCCAAAATGGCATCAAGCTGCGGGGCAAGCTGGATCACCTGGCCAGCCAAAATGGTGAAAGCTACTTTGACACCGTCAGCCGGTCGCTGTTTATAGAAGATGTGCTGTACACCATATCAGAAAAGCAGCTAAAATTACACAAGCTGGAAAACCTGCAGGAAATACGTAACCTAACTTTATAATCAAAAGCGTTTTTTAAGATTTCGAATTATAATGTATCGCGAACAACAAGAACCTCATCTGATTTGGCACAGATAACATTTCACCCCCTTGGTGGTTAGTTGATTCACTATATGCTAACTTCAACCAATTGGGGTATTTTTATTGAACGGGTTTTGAAGAATGGCTCTGATATACATAGCAGGCATGACAGGGGTCTTAATAAAAGTTTGTAAAGTTATACCGCGGATGTTTTATACTTGATTACCAGCAATAAATTTTTCCCTGCAATCCCAGCTGCAAAAGTAATGTTTCTGATCATCATTGGCTAAGATGTAAGCTTCTGACTTTGGTAGAGTACGGCCACAAATGTAATCAGTAACCATTTCAATCTCCTCTTTTACTTCGAGTTTTAATTGTGCATTATCTTCTTGGATTTTTTGAGCCGCTTTCTTTGCTCGTGAAAAGACCAGATAGTTGAATATGCCATTTATTATCAAGAAAATTAATAAAAAATTTAAAATACTTTCAACAACTCCCATTAGCTACACCCCTTATAATGTATTATTTAAGCCATATTTAATATTTTCTTAAAGACTTCACATATATTTTCTATTTCCCCTTCGGTTATATTATCAAACTGTTTCACCAATAATTGAAACCTCTTGGCCTCGATATCGGATAATAATTTTTTTCCATCCTCGGTCACTTTAAGCCAAACTATACGCCTATCCTTATCGGATCTAGCCCTCTCAATCCAACCATTTTTATAAAGTCTATCAAGTATAGTGGTAGCAGCAGCCGGAGAAATATCTAAAATATGAGCAATATCCGCTGCTTTGCAATTATCGTGTGTTGCAATAAGTTTTAGCAGATAAAATTGAGTTGGAGTAACAAGATCATTCAAGAGCCCTTTTAGCTGGCAGCTACTATCTCTAACAAGCTCCTGGAATAATATATCAAATTCTATTAACTTTTCTCCCTTATCCAAAGCGCTCATACCCCTTCCGTTCTTGAAATAATTATAAACTAAGCTAATTATTATGTCAATTAATCATTAATAATATTAACATTTAAGATCGGCGTAAACTCCCTTTCTCTTATTAGCGGCATCATGATAGCCAGGAAAGCATTGGCCACAGCTTTTTGATTTGAAAAAGACTTCATATTAATATTCCAAGAGCAAATCTAAGCTGTCCGGTTTAATGTAAAAAAGGCCCTAACGGAACTCCGTTAGGGCCTTCTGACTTAGCGCAGCAAATTCAAAAAATCTTCCTGCCATTATCTTATCCAGTATTTCTTTGTTTAACAACTTTTACACGAATCCGCGCAGTTCATCAGCGATTTCTCTTACACTTTTTCCACTAGCGTCAATTACCTTTTTTTCTGTTCTAATATCCTGCATATTCATAAAGTTTTTTTCCATGCCTGAAACAATAAGTGCATCTGCATGATCAGCCATTGTTCTATCCACTACCTTGAATCCTTCTTTTACAAGGTCGTCGCGCAGCCTGCTCAAGTCATCATCCAATGCTATGGTTAACAAGTTTCAACACCTCTGCTATTAAGTTTTCATTAGGTTTTCCTTATTTGCCCTTGGTTATGCAAAAGTTTAACAACTTCTTCATCGGATACCTGGTCAAAGTTTTCATAGAACTGTCCAACTGCATAGAACAGCTCCGGCACCAGGGGGCAAATAATTTCATCCACATCTTCACAAAGAGTTTGAATTACCTCAGCCGGCGCCACCGGTACAGCCAGTATGGTCCTGCCGGGATTTATCACTTTTTTAATAGACATAATTGCAGCCCGGGTGGTAAACCCGGTGGCTATGCCATCATCTATAATAATCACGGTTTTTCCTGTATAATCCGGATAGTCTGTATTGCCGCGATACTTTATCATTCTTCTTTTTATTTCATTAATTTCTTGTTGTACGATATCGTCAATGTCATCTGCACCTGCTAATAGCATCAGGTGTTTATTTTCAGTTAAAATCACTGTTCCATCCTGGGTCACTGCCCCTATGGCTACTTCCTGATTAAAAGGGGCTCCAATTTTTCTGGGAATAATGATATCCAGCGGCAACTTTAGCGTTTCAGACACCTGAGCCGCTATAACTACTCCTCCCCTTGGTATGGCCATGATAATACCATCCGTGATTTCCTTTTCTTTTAATAAACAGGCCAGGACTTGTCCGGCATCAGCTCTATCTTTATAAACCTTATTTTCCATTAGCATCACTCCATTGTAATATTTGTTAATTTAACAGCATCAAGTAACTCACCCAACAGGTAAGTTAAGTAAACTTTTTCAGCAGGCCATATATCTACCTTACCAGGTTCAACCCCAGTGTTTTAGCATATTCCAATGCTTTTTTATATTCGTTATAACTGAGCCTCCGGGACAATTCTTCAAACTGGTGGGCCTGGTGAGCTGGAAAATATTGATCCATTAAATTGACCAGGCAGCCCGGTGATAATTCCTCTTTGATAAACTTTAATATTGCTTTGGTATCCTCAACTCCCCCCGGCATTACTAAATGCCGGATTATCAAGCCTCGATAAGCTACTCCCTGCTTATCTGTTTTTAAACCACCCACCTGGCGGTCCATTTCTTGAAGCGACTTTTTGACAATGTCCGGGTAATTCTTTACTCCTGAATATTTTTTGCCCCATTCAGCCTGGTGATATTTAAAATCCGGCATGTAGATGTCTATGACATCTTCCAGCAATGCCAGAGTTTCCAGTTTTTCATAACCGCCACAGTTATAAACCAGAGGAAGCATTAAACCTTGCTCCGCCGCCAGTAACACAGCCTCTAAAATGTTGGGTACAAAATGGGTCGGAGTGACCAGATTAATATTGTGGCACTTATAGAAGTTCTGTAGTTCCAGCATAATATCCGCCAACTCTGCATTGGTGACAAGTTCTCCCTCACCACCAAAACTAAGCTCGCAGTTTTGGCAAAAAACGCAGCGCATGTTGCAGTAACCAAAAAATATAGTACCGGAACCATGTTTGCCGACCAATGGCGGTTCTTCTCCCATATGCGGGCCATAACTGGAAAGCACTACTTTATCACCGGCCCGGCAAAAACCAAGTTTTTCTTGGCGATTTACAGCACAGTTATGTGGGCACAGATTACAATCCGTCAGGTGTCGGCGAGCCTGCTCAACTTTGTTCTGCAATATTTTATTGGTTAATATTTTACGATAGCCAGGCATATTTTTTAACTGCATGCCCTCACTCCTTCTCAAAACCGGGTATATAATTGACATTATTCTGTCCAAATGTCTTGGGCAGAATGAAAATGAAGCTTTAAGAACAATGTGATAAAGAAAAAAAATCGGTCACATAACCGGAAAATATTTAATCAACGCCACTCTGCACCGGGAAATTTTTTGTATAAATGATATACGAATGGGAACTCTTAAATAAAATAACTTTTGTAATAATAACATTTTTGTGGAGGTCTACATGAGTGAGTATTTACAAAACAAAGAATATAAGCGTTCTATATTGAAACGATTGATTACCGATTTACATAATGGCAGGGACTTTAATGCAGTAAAAAAGGAATTCGGTGATCTGGTGGAAGGTGTTGAGGCCACGGAAATAGCGGATATGGAGCAGCAATTAATTAAAGAGGGTCTGCCGCCTGAGGAGATAAAAAAACTTTGTGACGTGCACGCCGCCCTGTTCAGAGATACCCTGGATAAGAATGAACCGCCGGAACTAATCCCGGGACACCCGCTTCATATGTTAAAGCATGAAAACGATGCCGCCGGAAAAATACTTGATGATCTAGGTCAATTGGTCCAAAACTTATCCGCTAAAGACAGGGACGTTCAAACATTACAAGCCTTAAAAGAAAAGACAAGCTTTTTTAGAAAGAACCTGGACAGCCACTACAGCAAAAAGGAAAACATCTTTTTTCCCTACCTGGAAAAACGTGGCATAACCGGGCCGCCTTCGGTAATGTGGTCGGTTGATGATGAAATAAGAGATATGCTCAAAGCCTTTGTGAATGCACTTGACACTCTTGGCCCCGAGGCCAATCAAGACAAATATGCTGATTTAGAACAGCGTTTTGTAGAACTAAAAAATAAAGTTGTTGACATGTTCTATAAGGAAGAAAATATATTAACTCCCATGCTGAAAGAAGCCCTGACGGACGCTGAATGGGCTGAAATCAAGGAACAGTTAACGGACTTCGGTCCCAGCTTCACGGAAACGGCGGAAGGCGATTGGCGGCACAGTGTCCCGCACCACTTTCCGGAGCCCGGCGATATTGAGCAAGGGGCCGTTAACCTGGACGTGGGCACTTTAAACCCCTCTGAAATTAATATAATACTTAAAAACCTGCCGGTTGACATTACATTTGTCGGCAAGGATGATACCGTCCGGTATTTCTCACTTGGCAAGGACAGGATTTTCACCAGGACCAAGTCCATCATTGGCAGAAAAGTACAAAACTGCCATCCGCCTGAAAGCGTACATATGGTGGACAGAATCGTAAATGATTTTAAATCAGGTAAGCATGACAGCACGGAATTCTGGCTCGAGTTAAACGGCGCCTTTATTCATATCAGTTATCATGCACTAAGGGATGAAAAAGGAGAATATCTTGGCACTATGGAAGTCAGCCAGGATATTACCAAACTGAGGGCACTTGAGGGTGAACGCAGGCTGTTGCAGTACACTGATACAGCCAGTCCGGCAGTACATTAGTGATATAGCCTTGGGCGGGGTACTCGACGCCACAGCCCCCGTTTCAAGAAATATTAGTGAAGGGGATTTTATGGTTAGAACGTATAAAAAAATGGTTATATAACATTAAAGAGAAAAACCCCTGCCGGTGCAAACCGGGCAGGGGTTTTAAATGCAACTAAATCAGAATTATCTGACTAGGCAACTGTATCCATACTCCTACACCTTTACTAAATTCCAATCGTTGAACACTGCCAGCGTGGCCCTTTTCGGCTAAATTGTTAATTTATTTAACCTACACAGGTAAGTGGGGAATAACTGCTTGGCCAACATTCTACATTATTTCACCATAGGGTATACTCTCAAAATATCTATAAAATTGTCTAAATATTTTGCAACATTATGATTGACAAATACCATGCAATAGTTCATAATGCTAATAACTATGAACATGCGTTCATAATAGAGAACATTAACAGATAAGGGGGTAAATCATGTATCTGCCTGACTTTGACTACTACATTCCCGATAACTTGCAAGAGGCTTGTACATTGCTGGCGGAAAAGGGTCCGGGAGCCAAGGTGCTCGCGGGAGGTACTGACTTGCTAAATAAAATGAAACATGGGTTAGTGGCCCCGGATGTTCTAATTTCACTTAAAAAGATTAACCAGTTAACCAGCATTGATTATTTACCGGGCAAAGGCGTTGTTATTGGGGCCAGGGCAACACACAATATGATTTCTAATTCAGATTTGTTACAAAAAAAATACATGTCTATATGTGAAGCCGCCCAACATATGGCCAACAATCAGGTTAGGAATGTGGGCACCATTGGTGGAAATATTGCTAACGCTGTTCCGTCGGCCGATCTGCCACCAATATTGATTGCCCTGGGCGCTTTATTAATCCTAACGGGCACAAATGGGGAAAGGGTTATCCCTCTGGAAGATTTCTTTGCTGGTCCAGGGAAAACCCATATTGCAGCGGACGAAATAATTAGCGGTATATTGATACCAGATAATACTTTTACCGGAAGTACCTATATTAAATTCGGACTGCGCCGTTCCGGTGCACTGGCGGTTGTAGGAGTAGCAGTGGCTGTTGAAATGGATGGCGAAGTTTGTAAAAACGCCCGAATTGCCCTTGGCGCGGTGGCTCCTGTACCAATGAGAGCCATGGAAGCCGAAGCAATGATTAAAGGAAAGAATGTTGACGAGGAATTATTAGAGCAGGTGGGTGTATGCGCATCCACTGAATGTAAACCCATATCGGATATACGCGGATCAGAGGAATACCGTAGGGATATGGTCAGGGTATTTACAAAGAGAGCTTTAAGCAAAGCCATTAATGAGGGTCATGTGTAAGGAGGGAAGAAATAATGCAAGTAATTGTTGATAAAAGCGGTGTAAAAAGATACTTAGTAACTCTGAACATTAACGGAGACAGCTATACTCGGGTAGTTAGGGCCAATACCATGCTGGTTAATTTTTTGCGTGAAGAAATCAATATGACTGGGACTAAAAAGGGTTGTGAGTTGGGAGATTGCGGCTCATGCACAGTTCTAATGGACGGCAAGCCGGTGAATTCCTGTATCGTCCTGGCTGTTGAAGCAGACGGCCATCAAATTACCACCATTGAAGGAGTAGCTCAAAACGATAAACTAGATCGCATACAAGAATCATTTGTCGAAAATGCGGCAATACAGTGTGGTTATTGCACGCCCGGAATGGTATTGTCAGCCAAGGCTCTGTTGACCGAAAACCCGCACCCTACGGAACAGGAAGTGCGGGAAGCTATTGCGGGTAACCTTTGCCGCTGCACGGGCTATGTCAATATTGTCAAAGCCATAATGGACGCGTCTGGTGAACAGTAGAAAAGGGGTGTTTATATGAGCGACAATTATACACAAATTGGAAAAAGCGTGCCCAGGATTGATGCTCTGGAAAAGGTAACCGGGCGGGCAATGTATACGGGTGATTTAAAATTTCCCAATATGCTGGTGGGCAAGCTGCTGCTAAGTCCCCATGCACACGCGCGTATTAAGAATATTGATACATCCGAAGCGGAAAAACTTCCCGGGGTTAAGGCCGTGATTACCCACAAGGACGTACCTCCCATAAAATACGGGCTGAGCCCGGCCCGCTGGGATGAAACAATTTTTTGTGTTGATAAGGTCCGTTTTGTTGGCGACAAAATTGCTGCGGTGGCAGCAGTGGATGAAGAAACCGTTTACAAGGCACTTAAACTGATAAAGGTAGATTATGAAGTGCTGCCTGCGGTTTTTGATGCCTTTGAAGCAATGAAAGAAGGAGCCCCCCAAATATTTGAAGAGTACCCCGGTAACATTAACACTGAAATTAACCAGAATTTTGGCGATGTGGATAAGGCCTTTAAAGAAGCTTACTACGTTAGGACCGACCGTTTTGACGGCCAGCGTACCTATCAATGCCCCATCGAACCTCATGCGACAATTGCTTATTGGGAAGGTCCCAGGGTTACGGTTTATTCCAGCATTCAATCTGTCCATTATCTCCAATATTATCTATCCAAAGTACTCGATATGAAAATGGGCGATATACGGGTACTAAAAACTTACGTTGGGGGTGGCTTTGGCGGTAAATTAGATCCTTCCGGCCTTGATTTTTCCGCAGTGGTCCTATCTAAAAAGACGGGACGACCAGTTAAAATGTTTTTTGACCGGGAAGAGATGTTTTTCAACAACCGTGGCCGGCATGCGCAGTTTATGGAGCTTACCACCGGCGTGACCAAAGAAGGAAAAATTTTAGGTGTACACGCCAATTTTGTGATGGATGGCGGGGCCTATACCGGCCTTGGGGTTGCCTCAGCTTATTATGCCGGCGCATTGCTAACCGTCCTTTACGACTTTGATAATTATAAATTTGACATGCTAAGGGTTGTTACCAACCTTCCCCCGTGTGGAGCACAACGTGGCCACGGACAGCCGCAGCCCAGGTATGCTTTTGAGAGCCACCTGGATAATATTGCCGAGCACCTGAAGATTGATCCTTTGGAGATACGCATAATTAATGCTCGGAAACCTGGCACAGTGACTGTGAACGGATTCAAGGTAGACTCCTACGGTTTGAAGGAAGCACTGGAGAAAGCCAGAGAGATTTCAGGATGGCGAGATAAAAAAGGCAAGCTGCCCAGTGGCCAGGGAATAGGAGTTGGTAACGGCGGCTTTGTTTCAGGCGCCGGTTATCCCATATACCGTACTGATCTGCCCCATTCGGTAGCTACGATCAAGGTCACCGACGATGGCACTTCAGCTATTCTTTACACAGGAGCCGTTGAGATTGGTCAGGGTAGTGACACGGTGTTATGCCAAATGGCTGCCGAGGCAATGGGTTATCGCTATGAAAATATGAAAATTGTTGCTGCTGACACGGATTTGGCCGCTCACGATTTTGGTGCCTACGCCAGCAGGCAAACATTGATGAGTGGGGCAGCTGCAAAACAGGCAGGGGAAGAAGTTAAAAAACTAATCCTGGAGACTGCCGCAGAAATAATGGATGTCAGCCCCGCGGAACTGGACTGCAAGGAAGGAATAGTGTTTATCAAGGCAAATCCCGAAACAACTAAAACTTTTGCCGAAGTAGCCAGGACTTATTTTGTCAAGAACGGCCAGCTAATAGGGCGTGGTTCCTATAGACCGCCCAAACTCGGAGGAGCCCACAAAGGTTCCGCGGTGGGCACATCGCCGGCATATAGCGCGGCTACCCAGATTGCGGAAGTACAAATAGATCAAGAAACGGGAGAAGTCGAAGTTAAGGAGGCCTGGGACGTTCACGACTGCGGTTTTGTAGTTAACCCG
Organism: Desulfoscipio gibsoniae DSM 7213; assembly: GCF_000233715.2. GTDB lineage: Bacteria > Bacillota > Desulfotomaculia > Desulfotomaculales > Desulfallaceae > Sporotomaculum > Sporotomaculum gibsoniae. Next base: position 1,621,415 of record NC_021184.1, on the reverse strand, counting down.
GCGTTATTGCACGGGCAGGTACATGGCGCGTTTTATATGGGCATGGGCGAATCCATTTGGGAAGAAGTGCTTTTTGATCAGAATGGCAAGCTTTTAAACGGAAACCTGGCCGAATACAGATTGCCCACAGCGCTGGATATGCCACCGGTGGCTTCTGAACTGGTCGATACAGTCGACCCCAATGCTCCCTGGGGAGTTAAAGAAGTTGGAGAAGGAGCTACAACCCCGACAATGGGCTGTATATCCAATGCCATATATGATGCCATAGGAGTACGGGTAAAAAACCTGCCTCTAACCTATGAAAAAATATGGCGAGCAATTAAAGAAAAATAAGGGAAATATTCAACTGAATCAAATAACAGGTGACCGCTAGACCCTGTGGAATTAAAACAGTCCGGCTTCCATTTGCCCGGACTGTTTTATTATTCAATGTACGAATGCAGCCATTGAAGGCTTACAGGTGCCTGTGGAACGACTATCACCCGACGCAGGGGATCAGCTCAACCCATGTTAAATCAGCGTTTGCCAGCTTTTAAAACAAGCCCTAAGGGAACAACATTTTTTGTTCATTTCAAGCAAAATTAAAAACGTAAAAGATAATGATAATAGTTAAGTAGTGGGCTGAGTCGCTTCATAACTAATTTCCTTATAGCCTAATGGTATACCGGCAACCTTAGCTGTAAAGTCATCAAGGGCAAATAAATCACTCTTATTTATCTCATGAATGCTTTTTTTCCCCAAAGCTTTTACGGCATCTTTGATTTCCTCATTACAGGAAAGAAGATACTTGGCCAGGTTTTTGGCTCCCTTATCCACATCCAACTTGTGTTGATATTTTCCCTTGTACCAAATTAATTCCGGAGGAGGCTCAAAGGGGAATGGCTTTAATACCTGGGTATGACTCATGGCAAATAATGCCATGCTGCCAATGTATACGGCATCTGCCCCTAGAGCCAAAGCCTTAAGATAATCTCCCGGGGTTGCTAACCCGCCGGAGACGATTAGACTCACTTTATTGTTCAACCCATGCTTGCTTATGAAATTAGCAGCCCTAACCACGGCAAATAACGTTGGTAAACCAAAGTCATCCTGCAGTATTGGCGCCGTACCTTTAGAGGCACCTTTGCTACCGTCAAGGGTAAAAAAATCCACGCCTGATGCATAGGCTATTTTCAAATCGTCTTCCAAGTATTTACTTGCTGCTAGTTTTACTCCGATGGGAACCCCCTGGGTAACTTCTTTTAAGTACGTCACCAGGTCATTTAAGTTATTATGTTTTTTTATCCCTGGGTAAGTAGCATGAACTACCGCTTTTTCCCCCCAGCTCAGGCCCATCATGCGTCTTATTTTCCAGTCAATTTCTTTATCTTCAATGTAATGTCCGACCCCACCGGCTGCTCCTTGGCCGATATGAATTTCAATCATATCCGCTTGTTTTAAAATATCTTCAGATTTATTCCATTTACCCCTGTTATATTGAATAATAAGCTTTCCCGCGGCCTTCCTCTCCTCCGGCAAAAAGGGCCCTTCGCCGGTGTTAGTGGCTGTACCGGCCATTTTACTACCTTTAGCCAATGCTATTTTAGCCTTGGCAGACAGTGCCAGAGCATAGGCCATACCGGAAATCATAATAGGCATTTCTATTTGTAAAGGCCTTTGGGCACACGGCCCTATGGTGACGCTGGTATCTATATGAGCCCCTTCATCTGTGGTCAGTCTGTGCAATTGGGCAAAGTTAAACATAATACCCTCAAAACTTGGTATCTTTTTAGGGCTCCCTAAAGGCCGTTTAATCAACTTCCCTTCTTGTGCCCTTAAATTAGTTTCGACTATTTTTTGAAGTCCGGTTCTGCGAGATGCTGAAACAAACTCCCATAAATTTTCAGAATAAGCATCTACCATTATTCTGTGCACGAAACTGTCATTAGCTCTATCGATTGCTTTTCTGCCCAGCCAAACGGCCCCTTTATAACCTACAATTGCTAAAGCGGTCGTAAGAAATACGTTTTTGAGCAAAATGTGATTTTTAGGCATTTTAGGCTTCCTTTAAACTATAGTTAATGTTTTTATTTTTTCGCTAAATATATTATCTATACTAGAAAGGCAAATTCAGATATCTAAAGTATGGATCCCTAATTCTTCTGGTGATAGGAAAATGCCCGGGAGTGCCGTACCTGATTTATCGCCAGTTCTGTTTACCTTATGTATTTACCTTGGCGTCCAGATAATAATTGCTGCACCAATTAAAGCAATCAATGCACCAAGCCAATCGTAACAATCGGGTTTCTTTTTATCAATTCCCCAACCCCATAGTAAGGACAAGACGATGAAGATACCTCCATAAGCCGCATATACCCTGCCAAAATTAGGGTAGTCCTGCAGTGTTGGTATTATTCCGTATAAAACAAGAATTATTGCCCCAAACGATCCAACAATAAAATGCCTCTTTTCACGCAGCCATAACCAAACTAAATACCCCCCACCTATTTCAGCCAGGCCTGCTAATATAAAAAGAATTGCTGACTTTATGATCATGCGCCTATTCGACCTCTTTTGTTTCTTTTTGACGGGGAAACCAAATAATAACTGCCGTTCCGATTAACGCAATAATGGTTCCCAGCCAATCATAAAAATCGGGTACCGTATAATCTATCCACCAGCCCCATAGAATAGACATGACGATAAACACACCGCCGTAAGCCGCGTAAATACGTCCAAAGCTTGGGAACTGCTGAAAAGTTGGTATAATTCCGTAAAGAATTAAAACAATTCCCCCCGTTACGCCCCACATAATACCAGCGTCATACCGCAGCCAAATCCACATAAAATAACCACCGGCTATTTCCGCCAATCCCGCCAAAAAGAAAAGTACTGCCGACCTTAAAACCATGTTAAGCCTCCCGGAGATGAGTTTTAATCAAATCTTACCTTACCATTCCCTCCCACTGACTGTTTCTCTCAAGGTAAGCATTGACAGCCATGCAAAAAAAAAGCCTACATCACGACTAGCAATTATTACATACTATTGTATTTTTCTCATCTTTAAATGCATAGCTAAATTATGCCCTAAAACTAAACTAACCTCCCCGAAATGGCTATTTATTATATTTTATACCGGTTTAACTTTTTATAAAGCCCAGCCCGAGATATGCCCAGCATAGCGGCCGTCCGGTTTTTATTACCCCCACATGCTTCTAGAGCATTAATAATAGCTTCCCTTTCAACATCCTCTACCAGCTTGGCCAGCCCGCCTTCGCGAATTGTGCCCTTGTACTTTTGATTATTATGCAGATACAGGGGTAGGTGTTCTTTACGGATTATATTACCGTCAATAACATTAAAAGCCCTTTCAACAACATTTTCCAGCTCCCGGACATTACCCGGCCACCGGTAATTTTTCAGCGTTTGAATGACCTCGTTCTCAGCCCCGGTGACCTGAAGCCCAAACACATCATTAAATCGTTCAATGAAATAATCTAAAAGCAGTTCAATGTCTTCTACCCTTCTGCGCAGGGGCGGAATATTCAGAGTGACCACATTAACACGATAGTAAAGATCCTCACGAAATTCCCCATTAACAATCATTTCCTCTAGATTGCGGTTGGTGGCCGCAATTACGCGCACATCAACCTTTCGAGGTTTGGTATCTCCGAGACGTTCAATCTCTTTTTCCTGAAGCACACGCAGCAGTTTGGCCTGCATCATCAAGGGCATATCTCCGATTTCATCCAGGAATATTACCCCCTTATCGGCAAGCTCAAATTTACCCACATGACCGCCTCTTTTGGCTCCGGTGAAAGCCCCTTCCCTATAACCAAATAGTTCTGACTCAAGAAGGCTTTCAGGAATTGCAGCACAGTTTACACGGACAAAAGGCCCACGGTAGCGACCGCTTTCAGTGTAGATGGCATGGGCAAATAACTCCTTGCCTGTGCCGCTTTCTCCCCTTAGCAGCACCGTGGAATGGCTTTGGGCTACCCGTTTGATAGTTTCTTTTAGGGCAATAAACGCTGGGCTTTGTCCAATAATTTGATCGGATGTAAAGCGAGTCCGCTGTGTGCGCCCCAGTTCATCTCTGTAATAGTCCCGCTGACTGCGAAGTTTTTGTATTTTTTTAGACAGCGCGTATAAATCTGATATATTTTTAAAAGCAACGGTACCCAGCGCACCTATAATTTGATTGCCTTTTTTTATTGGCTTCCTATTGGCTATTATCTCTTTGCCATTTAAGGTAGTAACGTATCCGTACTCTGTTTCGCCAGTTTCCATTGCCTGGGCAAATATAGGTTTATCTTTATATACCTTTTTAACATGTAGACCAACCATATCCTCAGCCTTTTGATTGAAGAAACTGGCAAAAGACTGGTTAACCATGGTAATAATATAATTCTTGTCGATGGCAATGATTCCATCGCTTGATAGTTCCAGAACATTAGCCAGAGTTTCCTGGAGTTCGCGTACATTTTCATTTTTAGTAGTCAGTGCGTCAATAACATTTTGAATTTCGGTTACATCCTGAAAGACAGCGACAGCCCCCATAATTTTACCATCAATGATGATCGGGTTGCGATTTGAGAGGTAGGTGACGTCGTTAAGCATAAGCTTGCAGCCCAACTGCGGTTTTCCATCCAACATCACCTCCAAAAGCCCTGTATCAGGAAAAAATTTTTCTACCGAACGTCCTTTGATTAACCGGGTGGGCAAGCCAAGAAATTTCTCAACCTGACGGTTGCAATAAACAATTACACCTCCGCGGTCTACAGCCAAAACTGCATTACTTGATGAATCAATAATGTTTTCCAGGTCTAAAATTACGTTTTTCAGTTTAAGTTTTGCAATTCCCATGTCTAACACCAGACCTTACAGTAATAAGTTTAATATAACTTCGATAAAAAAAGCTAAAAACCTTTCACCGGCAGAAGCAGGAACCTAATTGCGAGCAAAGTATAAGTTGCCTGGCTGTACCAGGCAACTATCTCCTATTTATAGTTAAATAAGATCCATTCTTTGCGCCGCTGCCCGCAGTTCAGAGCGAAAATCAGGATGTGCTATCCCTATCAGCGCCAGCGCCCTTTCCCTGGCTGTTTTCCCACGCAGTTTGGCTACTCCAAATTCAGTGACCACATGGTCCACGTCGTTTTTTGAGCAACTGACTACGGCACCGGGTTGCAATATAGGCACTATTTTGGAAACCGTACCTTTTTTAGCTGTACTATGCAGCGCGATAACCCCCTTGCCACCCGGGGAGCGCAGACATCCCCGGGCAAAATCAGTCTGCCCACCGGTAGCGCTGTACTGCCTAAATCCAATAGTCTCTGAAGCGCACTGGCCTAATAGGTCTATCTCAAGAGTTGCATTTATCGAAACCATTTTATAGTTTTGTCCAATAACATAGGGGTCATTAACATAAGATACCGGATACATCTCCACCAAGGGGTTATCGTTCATAAAGTCATATAGTCTTCTGGTCCCGGCGGCAAAACTGCCGATAATTTTTCCCTGATGAAGAGTTTTTTTGATTCCTGTTACCGCTCCACACTCAACCAGATCCACCATGCCATCTGTCACCATCTCTGTATGTATGCCCAGGTTCTTTTTATTCTGCAGAGCCTCAGCTACCGCATTGGGCATACTGCCTATACCGAGCTGAACGGTGGCACCGTCTTCAACCAACTCTGCTATATAGCCCCCGATAATCCTGTCATTTTCTGTTAAGGCTGGTATAGGAATCTCGGGTATAGGGTTATTATTTTCTACGATATAATCCACCTCCGAGATATGTATAAGACTTTCTCCCCTGGTCCTGGGCATGTTCGGATTGACTTCCAGAATAATAACCTTGGCCTGAGCCGCAGCAGTGCTGGTGTAGTCCACCGAAAGTCCGAAGCTAAAATAACCTCTTTCATCCATAGGAGAAACCGTCCCCATAAAAACGTCAACATTGATATACTCCTGAAATAGCAGCGGATATTCATGAAAGTGCCCCGGCATAAAATCTGCTCGTCCCTCGTTAACGGCCTGTCGGTTAGGACCACTGGTAAACCAGGACACATGGCGGAAACTTCTGGTCATTTGGGGCTTCAGGTAACTTGCTTCTCTTATGGGCAGCATCTGATGCACCTTTACATCTTCAAGTTCATGATGCCGCTTAACCATTGCCTCCAGCAGGGCCGGCGGCTCCCCACAGCCCAGAGGCAGAACAACATTATCACCAGTCTTAATGACTTGCACAGCTTCTTGTTCAGTGACCAATTTGCGCTTATAAAGTTCCCGGAGATTTTTTTGCACCCTGGGATAAAATATTAATTTCTTATTTTCCGAATATGCATATGCCATTTCCTGGGGTAGATACACAGACATACATAATCCTCCTTTGTCATTATAATCAAAAAATTAACTTTATTAATTGCATATGTTATACCAGTTTCAACGCAAATATCATACCTAAAAGCTTCATCACTCTAAAACCCGGTAATCCCGCAGAAAGCCCGTGCCCTCAAAAAAAATGCAAAATACTATAATGGTCTACTTTGTAGACGAGAGAACAAAAAACCCCTCCGGGGTAAGTTCAATCGCATGCGCAGCAGTATGTCTACAAAGTTTACATTGCAAACAAAGTATACTTCTTCGTTAAATAAATAATCCCAACCCCCCCCCCCGAACCCCTGCCAAATCTTGCCCTCCCGGGTAGTTATGTGTTAAAATTCACAGAGTATTGCTAAAAAGAGGAGCGCTATGATGAATAAATTATCTATTGCCATAATCGGGGCTGGTAAAGTAGGCTCGGCCCTGGGCATTTTATTACAACAAAAAGGGTACGCTGTGGCAGCAGTGGCCAGCCGTACCAAAGAATCAGCCCAGCAGTTGAGCCGTCGACTGAATTGCCCTGTATTGAGTAACCAGGAAGCCGCTGCCCGGGCCGAACTGGTTTTTATCACCACTCCCGACCGCAGTATATCTCCCGTGGCTGCAGAAATTGCCAAAGCGGGCGGTTTTCGGCCGGGGCAGGTGGTGACACACACCAGCGGGGCCCATGCCGCTGGTGAATTGCAGGGTGTCCGGGAGGCAGGGGCACTGGCGGTAAGTATTCACCCGCTGCAGTCCTTTGCCGAAGTACGGGCCGCCATGGAAAACCTGCCCGGTTCTTACTTTGCCCTGGAAGGAGATGAAAGCGCCCTCCCCCTGGCCCGGCAGGTGGTTGAGGATTTGAACGGTAAGTGGTTTACCATATCTGCCGCCGACAAGCCGGTTTATCACGCAGCGGCCTGTATAGCATCTAATTATTTAGTATCACTGATGCATTTTGCCACAGGTTTATACGCCAAATTCGGGCTGGGCCCCAAAGAAGCCTTTGAGGCTTTATATCCCCTGGTACAGGGAACGGTGGCGAATATAACCAAGGTAGGCCCCACCGGCGCACTGACTGGACCGGTGGCCCGGGGCGATGCTCCTACCATTGCCGGGCACATGAAAGCTTTTCAGGAACTTGATCCCCAGCTGCGGGAGTTGTACAGCCTGCTGGGGCAATATACAATTAAAGTAGCCCTGGAAAAGGGCAGTATAAACCAGGAGCAAAGCAAGGAGTTAACTCAAATACTCATGCACAAAGGAGTTTAGATGCAGCGAAGGGATTCCTTACACAGGTTAAACAGTGATAAGTATTCACACATACTAAAATACTATATTAGCTCTAACTTACCAGTACACATACCCCAAAGCCTCCTGCTCCTCTGGAGGCTTTGGGGCCAAAAGTAAATAGCAATTGCCAATCGATAATAATAATTTATATTAATTAGTTAATATGTTGACAATATAGCTGTAAAGCAATTATAATGGTAATAAAATTAAAAACGCCATGCTGCTACAAATATGGTTTACAGCACCCTTGTGGTTAAGCTTTGGAATGAAATATAAAATTTGGAGGTGTCGTTAATGATCTGCGCCAAATGCCAGGAAGAAATACCAGCCGGCGATGAAATGCAATTGCATGGCCAAACCCTGTGCGAAGATTGTTTCATTATTGCTGTTGAGCCGCCTAAAACCTGCGACGTGGCCGCGGTGCACAGCGCAGTCACCCACCGCAAACAGCTCGGCCAAACAGGCACCGAGGGGTTAACTGAACTTCAGAAAAACATATATGAGTTCGTCAAAGAAAAAGGCAAAGTCACCCGCCCGGAGATTGCCCAGCATTTTGGTTTAAAAGATTGGGAGCTGGAAAGGAATTTTTCCGTACTGCGACATTGTGAGCTGCTGAAAGGTACTAAGGTTGACAATACCATTTATATCACTATCATGAGTTAACGCTATTTGAACAGGTGACAATACTAAGTGTCTGTAACTTTGCTTATTCAACCATAAAACCCGGGGGAACATCATCCCTCCGGGTTTAAAATATATCAAACAGCTCTCTTACCTCTTGCTCTGTCATTTTGGACAGCATTGTCTCCCCGGGTTTAATCACTGATTCAATCATGGCTTTTTTCTTTTGCTGCAACGCGTATATCTTTTCTTCTATAGTGCCCCTGGTAATCAGGCTAATCACCTGCACCGAGTTTTTTTGACCAATGCGGTAGGCACGGTCGGTGGCCTGTTCTTCCACGGCGGGATTCCACCAGGGGTCATAATGAATAACCATGTCAGCACCCGTTAAATTTAGTCCAGTGCCCCCCGCTTTTAAGGAAATTAAAAAGGCATCTCCTTTACCCCTGTTAAATGCCCGCACCAGTTGCCCCCTTTCTTCTGCATTGGTGGAACCGTCCAGGTAAAAGTATTCTATTTGCTCGTCATCCATTAGCTTGCGAATAATGGCCAGCATACCAACAAACTGTGAAAAAAGCAAAATCCGGTGACCGCTGTTGATAGCGTCTTTCAAAAATTCTCTTAAATAAGTAAGTTTGCCGCTGTCCCCGTTATAATTATCCAGAAAAGTGGCCGGGTGACAGCAAATTTGGCGCAGCCTGGTTAATAACGCCAAAATTTTAATTTGACTTTTCTCAAATCCTCCATTGGATAGCACTGCATTAACCTCTTGCCTGGCCTGGTGCAAATAGGAAATATATATTTTCTTTTGCTCGGCGGTTAAATCAGCCAACACTTTGCTTTCAATCTTAGGCGGTAATTCCTGCAAAACTTCAGTTTTCATTCTTCTTAAAATAAATGGGGCAATTTGTTTCTGCAGTTCCTTAAGCGCCCCTTCGTCTTGATTTTTGATAATCGGCCTCTCATACCTTTTTACAAATTTTTGATGAGTAAGCAGGTAGCCAGGCATGACAAAATCAAAAATTGACCATAACTCCGTTAACCCGTTTTCAATGGGGGTGCCGGTTAAGGCAAAGCGCCCTCTGGCTTTGATAGTTTTCACGGCTTTAGCGTTTATTGAACTGGGATTTTTAATATGCTGCGCCTCATCTAGAAAGCAATATCCAAAATTTAAATCCTCATACAATTCCACATCCCGCCGCAGCAGAGCATATGAGGTAATCACTAGGTCCGCATTTTTAGCCTCTACTATTAAACTTTTCCGTTCCTCTAAATTACCCGAAACCACAACAACATTTAAATCAGGCGCAAATTTGCCGGCCTCATCCTGCCAGTTATAGACCACGGAAGTAGGGGCCACCACCAGTGAGGGCGCCTGCACCCGTTCCCTTTCGGACAAAACAAATGCAATGGTCTGAAAAGTTTTACCCAACCCCATATCATCCGCCAGTATACCGCCCAGGCCATACATAGCCAGCGTTTTAAGCCATTTAAAACCTGTACGCTGGTATTCCCGCAGCACGCCGTTAATACCTCCGGGCAGTTCAAAATCCATATCCTGTGGTTCGCTAATACTTTGCACCAGCCTTTTGAAGGCCTGGTTTCTTTCCACCTGCAGGTTCGATTCCCTTAAACAACAATCAATATATATCGCTCTTGATTTAGGTATGCTGAGTACTTTTTTCTGCAAGTCCCGCCCGGAAATATTCAAAGCATCCAGCATATTGGCTAACTGATACAAATGATTGTCTACGGTATCCAGCGGCAAGAATGAACCGTCTGTCAATCGGTAAAACTTTTTCTTTTCCCGCAGCGACTGAAAAATATGTCCTATTTCATTCATGTCAATGCCATCCAACTGGAAGGTAAAATCCAGCATGTCGCTTTCCTCATTAAGACGCACTCCACCTGTAAAGGCTACCCTATCTCTGACCCGCATATTGCGGAATTTATCACTGTAAAAGACATCGGCCAGTGCTTGTAATTCAGGTAATATATGATAAACAAATGAATATATTTTCTCTTCATCCTTGAGGTACAAACTGCCATTTACAGTCCTGAATTCAGCCTTTTCCAGCAAGTTAAAGATGACCTGCTCATTTTCCGTATCCCGTACCAGTATTTTATCTCCCGTTTGCCAGTCATTGCTACTGGCAAACGGGTTTAATTTTATTTGCCCGTAAATAAAATCAACCCTTGCTGTAACAGCTTCATCTTCCCGATCCAAATAAATTTCAGTTTTTAAGTCGGCTTCATAAAAGCTGTCCTGCACCTTAGGCGAAATTTCCACCTGACCGATTTTTTTAAGCTTCGGCAAAACTTCGGTTAAAAAACGTCCCCTTTGTTGGTCTGATAAACGAATGCCCCCCGGGGATTTATTGAAAGCATTGTTAAACGGTGCAAAATACCTGGCCTGTGTCTGAGAAACTTTGTATATCTTACCGTTATAAAACACATATTCTCCGGTTTTTATTAATGATAGGTACTTTAATTCCTTAAGCTGCAATACAAGCTGGTTGGCTTTTTTATCGAGATAAAACTGTAACGGTAAATCTTGCTCCACAACTTGTATGGATTTGTATTCGCCATCAGGTAGTTTTAAATTAAACTTTTCTGAAACTAGAAGATCAAGTACTCTTTTAGTTGCCGCCTCGGTCAAAATAATTTGTTTGCCGCAAAAGACACTACCATGATTGACTCTTCGGTTTGCATACCACCATGTATTGTCATGGATAGTACTTTCCACTTCATATATTGAGCGTAAAAAATCAATCAGCAACTTGTCCTCAGGCTGGAAGTAATGTCGTGTGGGGTCAAAAGTAAAATTTTTTCCAAAAACAACAGTTGTGCCGTTTTCCATAGCCTCAAATAACTTTTTAATATTTTGTACGACATAAGGTTTATTTTCACCCAGACGCAAAGAAAGGGCGGGAACGGCCTGTGTCCCGCCACCCATTCTTTGAAACGACATTTCCACAGTGACTTCCAAATAGACAGGTATCTGCGCCTGCTCAGACAGTTGATATGCAAAATAATTTAAAATACTTTCCGCCATAGGGTCATTTTGGCTGTTTTTTTTAGTTTTTGTTTTGCCTTTCCCCACGCTGCCGCCAAATCTTCGCTGACAAGCCTTCAACACAGCCACAATATGCTTACAAGCCCCTTCATATTGGTGAAAAGCAGGACAATCACAGAACATATGTATTAATCTACCTGCTGGTGAAAAACACGCCTCAACCTTATATCGGGCACTTCCACGTACAACTGCTGATACACATATATTATCTTTATCTACTTCTAATTCAACTACCCTATTTTCATTGTAGTAAATTAATCCTTTCACAAAAACCCGGCTGTTTGTGGCTAATTCCTCAATTGCAGCATCACTGATATCAAACATTTATCCACCCCGTTTGTGATACGGTATTGCAAATATTTTTACTCATTTCATGATCTTTTTTGACATTAGCTATAGTAATTTTATTATATTAGCCAATCTACTGCCAGCCTTACTGCACAAATATTATTTAATAGTCCGCAGTGTACGGTGTAGGAATATTTGCGACCATGCGTTTTTCATATTTAGGGGTGAGTATTTAATTACATAATTCGACACGTTATCTTAAAGGGAAAATTGCTTATAATATCAAATATTAACGTAAAAAAGTTCTTCATGAACAAGTAACCACCCGGCAAAGCACCGGCGGATCGGTGGTTAAAACACTCATTACTGAGCTCGTGGCTACACAATGATAATAGCATCAAAACTGCAATAGTCCTTGCAAGTACCACATTCAATACAGAAATCCTGGTTGATGCGGTATATAGGATAAGTTTTTTCTATGGCATCAGCCGAACATACTGTTAAACAGGTATCGCAAAAACGACATTTGTCAGTAATTATAAACATAGCATGTAAAGCTCCCATCATTTATTTAATTAAGTAGATTTGCATATGCAAATAATACATTGTGTTTCAATGCTGGTCAAGACACCAAAATACTCCCTGCACCTCCTGGGGCAAAGAAAATAATATGGGTTTTTTAAAGTTGCAATACTATAATTAAAGGATACCTGGCTTGGCTTGTTTTGCTAATTTAAAATTGACTTACGGGAGATGATTTTTTTGCAAAAATCAGTTAAGTGGTGGTTTATTTGGTTTGCTTTTCTAGTATTCTCAGCTTTTTGGGTGCCCTTTAACTTACTCTCTCATCTTTCCACTGTATACGGTGCCTTTCTTTACTGGGGCGTTTTTGCCATTGCGGCTATCATCAGCGTTGGTATAATTGCCGGTAAATGGAGGGATTAGTGTGAACTCATTACATATCTATTTAGCTATTGCATTATATTTTGTCCTGGGCACTGCTGTGGCTCTTTATGCACGCAGAGGCATGGGACCGGGTATAGCGGACTTTTTTTTAGCCAACCGGGCCATTGGGGGCGTAGTTGCCGCCCTTACCTACAGCGCAACTACTTACAGCGCCTTCATGATGGTGGGCCTGGCGGGTTTTGCCTATATCGGGGGCGTTGGGGCCTGGGGATTTGAATTAATTTACTTATCCGGCCTGGTGCTGGTAGCCTTTTTCGGTCCCAGGTTCTGGCTGGCCGGCAAACAGTATAACTATATCACCCCCGCGGAATTGCTGGGGGACCGCTACCAAAGCAAGACATTAAATATTGTAGCCGCACTGGCTTCCATAGTTTTTTTAATTCCCTACAGCGCTGTGCAATTAATTGGTATAGGCACCTTGCTGGAGGGTATGTCGAGGGGAAGCATTCCCTTTTTAGCGGGTCTTGTAATTGCCACCGTTATCGCTACCACCTGGGCCTACACAGGCGGGTTCAAGGCTGTAGCGTGGACAGATTCGGTACAAGCATTACTTATGATCACGGTGGCCACCCTTTCAGTATTTTTCATAGTTTATCGCGGTTTTGGCGGTTTTGGCGGTATGATCAGTATCCTTGAGACTGACTACCCCCAGTGGCTCACTGTCCCGGGGCCGGGATTTTTTAACTTTCAAACATTTATCGGGCTCAGCCTGCCCTGGTTTTTCTTTTCCCTTTCCAACCCGCAAGTCAGCCAGCGCCTGTTTATCCCCCGCTCCCTGACCCACATGCGCACAATGGTTATGGGATTTATGTGTTTCGGATTTATTTACACTCTGATATCTATTTTGTGGGGCTTTTCCGCCCGCATATTAATTCCCGACTTGCCTCAGGGTGATATGGCCACGCCCAGTTTACTGGCCCTGCACATTGTTCCCAACGGCATAGCTCTGCTGGTGATGCTGGGTATTACAGCTGCTGCCATATCAACGGTAAACTCAATTATTTTAACCCTTTCATCAATGGTATCACAGGATATTATCAAGCGCATCAGTCCTGACATTGAAGAAAGCAAGCTGCTGGCGGCAGGAAAAATTTTTATAATATTGTTTTCCCTAGTAGCCTTCCTTTTTGCCACCCTGCGCCTGGGATTGATTGCCGTTCTTTCAGTGGCATCTTCAGCCGGATTGCTGGTTACCGTACCAGCCATAGTGGGTGCTTTTTTCTGGCGCAGAGGCACAGCGCAAGCTGCTATAATCAGTATTCTGGTCGGTGGTACTATTGCTTTTTGGTTCCAATTCGGCAATATCATGCCCCTGGGCTGGTGGCCGGGGATTTGGAGCGGTATTGTATCAACAGCGCTGTTTATTTTTGTAAGCTTGGTCACCAAACCTCCCGCGGCCAAGGCCGATGAATTCATCAGCTATGTCAACAGTGCATTAAAAGAGAAGAACGCTATATAAAAGGGAAGCAAGGGGAAGTAAAGAGGCGATTCTTTTACTTCCCCAGGAGCTTAATCAGGAACTTAATCAGAACGTCAATGACCAGGGGAAGGTTCTCATATTCAACACTTTGCTCCTATGTACACCCCCATGCATATTCACCAAATAATCGTTACACAATAACATGGAGGTGAAAAGCATTGGTAGATAATAAAGGTAATCACAAGGATACCGGGGCAAAGAATACCATACAAGAAAGCCTATTTGGCTTGCAAGGTGATTATATGACTGCGGGGTTGGCTGCCGATTTAGATGAATCCAATTCGCCCCAACTATTGCCGGGCCGCGCCAGACCTCCAAAACCTCTGGATGACCGAAAAAAAGGTGATATAAGTTTAGGAGAGCTATTAAAGGAAGAAGTAGGGGATATAGTGGGTGACGACTGAGCACGGGGACGGTTCCTCTGCTTGCTTCAGGGATTATTGAGCCATAAAACATTATTCAAAGCATCAGCCCGCCCCTACAAAAACGCATACCCACCTCTCCACTTAGGGATACTAACCCAAATGACAAGGAGAGGTGATTTTTTTTGTTTAAACACGACAAGAACCTGCTGGAAATGGTACGTGTTGAGAGGCCCAATCCCCAGTACGCCACCATGCTGCAGGAACAGTTGGGCGGTCCTAACGGTGAATTAAAAGCCGCCCTGCAGTATTTTTCGCAAAGTTTTCGCATCAAAGACCCGGAAATTAAGGATTTATTCCAGGATATAGCCAGCGAAGAACTGAGCCACATGGAAATGGTAGCCACCGCTGTAAATATGTTGAATGGTCACGATATTGATGTCACCGGTACTCAACCTGCCGGTAACATCGAGGCCAATGTATTAACCGGCCTGGCCCCCTACTTGACCAACGGCTCAGGAGTACCATTCACTGCTACTTATGTAAACGTCACAGGCGATCTGCCGGCGGACATATTGTCCAATATTGCCGCTGAGCAGAGGGCCAAGGTGGTTTATGAGTATTTGCACAGGCAGATTAACGACAAACACGTGCGGCAAATGATTGACTTCCTTTTAAACCGCGAAGAGGCCCATAACACCCTTTTCCGGCAAGCCTTCCAAAAAATCCAGGCCAATGGTTCAGACAGAGACTGGGGCGTGGATGAGGATGCCCGATTGTACTTTGACCTGTCCACACCGGGCGTTAATCACTTCAATTTGAACAATCCCCAGGCGCCCAGCTTTCAAAATCCTAATCTAACCCAGTGAAAGCCTCTCCCGCCTATAGAGGCGGGAGCTTCCTGATTCATCGACCATAGCCATACGGGTCTTGCACAATCTCCACAGGCGTAAGTTCGGGTGCTACCAGCCCTACTTAAAACAACAAAAACTTAGCTTGCCCTTTGCAGTATAACCATTGCCGAAACCACGTCCCGGTCGGCAGTTAGCCCACATTCCGGGCACTTGTGTACCCGCACGCTCAAATCTTTCGGTACATGGGCACCGCATACGCAGGTCTGGGATGTACCGCTGGGCGGGACTTTTACGATTGTCTTACCATATTTAAGGCATTTGTATTCCAGGTATTGGACGAACTTACCCCATCCAGCGTCGGCAATACTTTTGCTCAAACGGCGGTTCTTGATCATGTTTTTTTTACACCATATGACCAAAAAAATTGTTGACATTATTTCATAAATGACTTATTATTTTTGTATTAAGACAGGCGTCACAAATTTTTCCTGGCACGCCCTTTATAAGGGCGTTTATTTTTTTGTTCAGCCCTTGTACCTCCAATAGGAAGCGCAAGGGCTGTTCCAGCAAATTAAGTAATTATTTGTAGCTTCAGCCGCTAATCATCTTAAGCAAGCTAGCTGATAAGTCAATGTCTTCCATTAACGCTCCCCTTAAATCTTTTCTTTAACGAATTTAAGCAATCCACCGGCCAGCAAAATTTCTATCTGCCGGTCTGAGAGGCTGTGCTTGACGGGATAAAGCTTATCCCGGGTGACGTTGCGCACTTTAACATTATTGTCGGAAAGGCGCTGCCGGGCATCTTCAATCAGCAGCACATCACCGGGTTCTATATCATCATAATCTTCTTCATTGGCAAATGTAAGGGGCAGTAGCCCGAAGTTAACTAAATTTTGCATGTGAATTCGGGCAAAGGATTTGGCAATTACTGCTTTAATGCCCAGGTACAACGGTGCCAGCGCGGCATGCTCCCGGCTGGAGCCCTGCCCATAATTCAAGCCACCTACGATAATACCGCCGCCTGCATCCAGCGCCCGCTGGGCAAAGGTGGCATCCACCCGCTCAAAGGCATGCATGGATATGGCCGGGATATTGGACCGTAGCGCCAGGATTTTGGCACCGGCGGGCATGATATGGTCGGTGGTGATATTATCCCCCACCTTGAGCAGCACTTCACCCTTAATTTCCCCGGGCAGCGGACTGGCCACGGGCAACGGCTTAATATTGGGTCCCATTACCAGCTCCAATTCCCCACGGTTATCTGGTGGCGCAATGATCATCCGGTCATTCACCGGGAATTTCTCGGGCATAGGTATATCAATGGGCTCCCCCAGATCACGGGGATCGGTAATTTTACCGGTCAGGGCTGCCGCAGCAGCCGCCTCGCAGCTAACCAGGCAAATTTTAGCGTCCACGGTACCGCTGCGCCCTTCAAAGTTGCGGTTGGAAGTGCGCAGGGACATACCTGCGGAACAAGGGGACTGCCCTACGCCCACGCATGGACCACAGGCGCACTCTAAAATTCTGGCCCCCGCAGCCACCAGGTCAGCCAGTGCCCCGTTTTCAGCCAGACTGACCAGCACCTGGCGAGACCCGGGAGCTATTACCAAGCTTACCTGAGGATGCACGGTTTTCCCTTTTAGGATAGCGGCTACCCGCATTAAATCGGTATAAGAAGAGTTGGTGCAACTGCCTATGAACACCTGATCCACTTTCTGGCCTGCTACATCAGCTATTTTTACTACATTATCCGGCATATGCGGCAGGGCAATCAGCGGTTCCAACTCGTCCAGCTGGATATCAATAACCTCGTCGTACTGGGCATCCGGGTCGGGCAGCAGTTCTACAAAATCACCGGCCCTGTCCTGTGCCGCCAGAAACCTGGCGGTAACGTCGTCACTGGGAAAAATTGACGATGTAGCCCCCAACTCCGCACCCATGTTGGTGATGGTGGCCCTTTCAGGAACGCTCAGGTAGGCTATCCCTGACCCGGTATACTCCATTACCTTACCCACCCCACCTTTAACAGTGAGCCGCCGCAGTACTTCTAATATAATATCCTTGGCCGCCACCCAGGGGGCCGGTTTACCGTGCAGCCGTATATTGACCACCTGAGGCATTTTAACGTAAAAAGGATACCCTGCCATGGCAGTAGCCACGTCCAGCCCGCCGGCCCCAATAGCCAGCATACCCAGACCACCGCTTGTAGGGGTATGGCTGTCAGAGCCCAACAATGTTTTGCCAGGCACACCGAAACGCTCCAGGTGTACCTGGTGGCAAATGCCGTTGCCCATACGGGAGAATTTTACACCGAATTTGGCCGCAGCGCTTTGTAAAAACCTGTGATCATCCGCGTTTTCAAAACCAACCTGCAAGGTGTTGTGATCCACATAACTAACGGAGAGCTCCGTCCGAACAGAAGGAATGCCGATAGCCTCGAATTCAAGATATGCCATGGTACCCGTGGCATCCTGGGTGAGGGTCTGGTCTATCCTCAGCGCAATCTCTTTGCCCGGCGTCATCTCACCCTCTACCAGGTGAGATGCAATAATTTTCCTGGTTATATTCTGGCCCATTTTGCCCACTCCCTTTCTTATATCGCCCGGTTTTATCCTATACAGCCGCGCAATATCGCCCGGCGCTATTTTACATTAGCTATATAATATCACCTTAAGCCTATCACTGCACGAAGCCGTTTAACCATACCGGACCTGTAGCATTCATTATATTACTGTAATACTACTGAATTATAATACTGTTGTTACACAGTCAACTCATTTTAATGTTCCACATTAACGTGAAAATCCCTTTCGCCGGTTATCCCTTCCTTGTCGAAAAATCTTGTCCACCATCACCGGCTAATTAGCTTTAATTGGCCTATTAAACATTAATTGTCTATTGAAGCTTAATAACCGCTACAACAGTTTCCACATAAAAACCTACGTGTTCGGAAATCATAATCTCAGGTTTGATGCTGCAACCTGATAAGACGTGTTAGATCGCGTTAGAGTACCTCATGGCTCTGAGCATCTGTTAACGGGTAGTAGAATAAGATAAATTTTTTCTAGCTGTACGTAGGCAGCGTCGGCAGCATCAACTATGGCATGATGTCCAAAATCTAACTGCGTCCCGTATAAAGCAAGTTATATTTATTAATTTGTTTATTTAAATATCATAGTTAGTTTAAGAAAGTTTAAGCCTGACCCCATTAGGAGGTTTTTTTGTTTATGCAGATAGGTCTGATTGGATTAGGTAAAATGGGCCTCAACCTGGCCCTTAACATGCAGGATCACGGGCACCAGATACTGGGCTTCAGCAGGACCGCAACCACAGTGCAGCGGGCTGTGACGGCAGGTATCACCGGGGTTGATAGCTTGGAAGAAATGGTGGCCCGGTTGGAGCCGCGCCGGGTGATCTGGCTGATGGTGACGGCGGGACAGCCCGTGGATGATATTATAGCCAGTCTGGTGCCTTTATTGGCCGAGCACGATATTATTATCGACGGGGGCAATTCACATTACCGGGACACCTTAGCCAGGTACCAAATGTTAAAAGAAAAAAAGATTGACTTTGTTGATGTGGGCACCAGCGGCGGAACAGACGGGGCAAGGCACGGCGCTTGCACCATGGTTGGCGCGGATCCGGCAGTATTTGCCTACCTTGAGCCACTTTTCCAGGACATTTGTGTTAAAAACGGCTATTTACATACCGGGGCCAACGGTTCCGGGCATTTTGTCAAAATGGTGCACAATGGTATCGAGTACGGGATGATGCAGGCCATTGGGGAAGGTTTTGAAATACTGGAGAAGAGTAGTTTTACACTGGATTTGGCGGCAATATCCCGAGTATGGAATCACGGTTCAGTTATTCGCAGCTGGCTAATCGAGCTTACCGAAAAGGCCTTTATACAGGACCCTGACCTGTCAGCCATCAAGGGTGTGATGTATTCATCGGGCGAGGGTCTGTGGACCGTGCAGGAGGCACTGGATTTAAAGGTGCCGGTACCCGTGATTGCCGGGTCGCTTTTTATGCGCTATCGTTCGGAACAGGAGGACACCTTCAGCGGCAAAGTAGTGGCTGCACTGAGAAATCAATTTGGGGGCCATCAAGTTGATAGAAAATAGCTTACCTGAACACTTGATAGATAACGCAGGCAATGTTTTTAACTTCATCAACAGCACGGACACTGACACCTCCTGTATACTGGTTATCTTCGGCGGCACGGGTGATTTGACCCATCGCAAGTTAATGCCCGCCCTGTATAATTTGCAGTGCACACAAAAATTACCCGGCAATTTTGCCGTGGTAGCTATAGGCAGGCGAGAAAAAAGTAATGAAGATTACCGGTATGAAGTATATAATTCCATAAAAAACTTTGCCCGGTTTGACATGCATGCCAAGGTCTGGCAAAATCTGCAGCAGAAAATATATTATCAAAGATTTAATTTCACAGACGACAGCGGTTATATCGGGCTGGCTGATTTTTTACAGCGGCTGGATGAGCGATATCAAACCCGGGGCAACCGTATTTTTTACCTTGCGGTAGCGCCGGAGTATTTCGGAGTCATTGTGGAAAAACTACAGGCTCACGGCATGGTGCGCAACAAAACCAGCTGGCAGCGAGCGATGATTGAAAAACCCTTTGGCAGAGATTTGTCCTCGGCGCGGCAGTTAAACAAAAAAATCACCGGGGTTTTTGCGGAAAAGAACACCTACCGCATTGATCATTACCTGGGTAAGGAAATGCTGCAAAACATTATGGTAATTAGATTTGCCAATATGTTTTTAGAGCCTATCTGGAACAATCAGTTTATCGATAATATTCAAATCACCTCTTGTGAAATGGTGGGCGTGGAAAACCGGGGGAGTTATTATGAACAGGCCGGGGCGCTGCTGGATATGGTGCAAAACCATATGCTTCAGCTGCTTACTCTCACCGCCATGGAACCACCCGCCAGCCTGAACACAGAAGCTATCCGGAACGAAAAGGTCAAGGTATTGAGCACTCTGCAGGAATTTACTCCCGATCTAGTGCAGAAAAACGTGGTGCGGGGACAGTACGGTTCCGGCACAGCCCAGGGCAAACCTGTACCAGGCTACCGGCAGGAGGAACTGGTGCCACCCGGTTCAAACACGGAAACCTTTGTCGCTATTAAAGTGAACATTGAAAATTTCCGTTGGGCGGGTGTACCCTTTTATATCCGTACCGGTAAAAGAATGCCCTTTAAAGCCACCCAGATTATTGTTCAATTCAAGTCACTTCCCCCAATTTTATATGCCCGGCTGAACGGGCAACTGCATTCCAACCTGCTGGTAATAAAAATCCAGCCTCAGGAAGGGGTATTCTTTCAATTTAACGCTAAAAAACCCGGTGCCCAAAGCCAGATTGTCCCGGTACAGATGGATTTTTGCCAGAACTGCCCGGACGAGCTCAATTCCCCTGAGGCTTATGAAAGGCTGTTGTTTGACGCCCTGCGAGGCGACTCAACATTATTTACCCGTTGGGATGAGGTGGAACACTCCTGGAGGTTTGTAGACACCATTGCCGCCACATGGCGGCAGTATACCCCTGATTTTCCCAACTACCCGGCCGGCCACCGGGGCCCCCGGGCAGCTGAAGAGCTAATCAGCCGGGACGGTAGAGAATGGCTGCATATTGGCAAGCAGCAGCGATATGTTTAAGGGCGGTGTCAGCCTGTTAATAACAGTGAAAAATATCTGTACACCCAAGCGTAATCACACGTACGTTAAAGCGTACATAAATGTTATTTTAGCCAGACCCCTCGCCTAGATAAAGGAGCCCATAATGAAGATTTATGATATTTCCATGATTGTCCACCCGGACATGCCAGTATATAAAAATAAAAATGACAAACGGCCGGTTTTGTCGCGCGTAAGTGATTTTACCAACGGGAGCACCTATGAATCCCGAATACAAATGAACATCCATACCGGCACCCATGTGGACGCCCCTCTGCACATGCTGCCGGGGGGTGCTACCATTGACCAAATTGATTTGAGGAGACTAATTACCCCTTGCAAAGTATTTGATTTAACCGCGCTAAACGAAAAAATCAGTGCGAGTGATTTAGCTAAGCATGATATTAAAAGCGGTGATTTTATACTGTTACGTACCCGAAACTCTTACATTGAAACCTTTGACTTCAATTTTACTTATTTGGATAGCAGCGGCGCGGCTTATTTAAAAGATAAAAGCATTACTGGTGTAGGCATAGATGCCCTGGGCATCGAAAGAGACCAGCCCGGGCATGAAACACATAAAATATTATTTGAGGCCGGGATAGTGATACTGGAAGGTTTAAGATTGAAAGATGTAGTTAAAGGTAAATACCTTCTCATAGCTGCACCATTAAAAATAAGGGGTGCCGAAGGAGCACCTGTCAGAGCTGTGCTGGTTCAAGAGGAAGCAAGGGGACGGTTCCCCTGCTTCCTTGCGCGGTGCTAGAAATGTTTATGTTGTTGGAGACCCAGCTCATACCCTTCCCTGTTCACACACTGTCGCTAAAACCGGGCTGTAGCAACCCGGTTGACAAAGTTCTATATAATACCGCATCTTGGATCTTCTATTCCTTCATTTGCTTAGCCAGAAAAGCTGCTGCTGTTTCGGCAAGTTTATTTTCCAGGTTGCCCATTTGAACATCCTCATTGGAAGTAATAATCACGGCACCAATGGCATTTTCATTAGTCACGATGGGAGCAATAACACTGTTTTTAAAAGTCACCCGTTCGTCATCTGTTAAACTGTGTTCCTCCTGTAATATTTTGGTTTGAGCGCTACTAATAATATCTTCCAGTACATTCCCAATTGACTTCTTCAATAAATCCTTTTTAAATCCGCCGGAAACAGCAATGATTTCATCACGATCTGCCACACAGACTATATAGCCGATGGCTTCATGCAGTGAATCGGCGTATTCCTTGGCATACTGTCCCAAATCAGTAATAGGAGAATATTTCTTTAATATTACCTCTCCTTCCCTGTCAACATATATTTCCAGCGGTTCACCATCTCGTATCCTCATCGTACGCCTGATTTCCTTAGGTATTACTACTCTACCCAGGTCATCTATTCTTCTAACAATTCCCGTAGCTTTCATATGATCCCCCTCTTGATTGGTATTTTATATTTTGCTTAATAGTAGTTAGTTTTTCCCGATTAAACTTATCATTAGTAGAAAAATATGAAAGTATGTGAGTAAAAAGAATCCATTCCTTAAACTTCCAAAAGGGGAAGCAAGGGGAGGGTTCTCCTGCTTCTTCTTAAGGAAGCAGGAGAACCCTCCCCTTGCTTCCTTAACATCTTTTCGACTGATTCATCGATATTTTTTACCACATCATCAGTAATTTTATCCAAGTTACTCTTTTTAAAGTTATCCCAATAATCCTTAATTATTAGTTTTCTACTAACAATATTTTTTCTGACAGTATTTTTTGTTGTTGCTATTAGGTAATAAACATTAGGTTTAGTAAATTTTAATGCTATCTTTACATTCTTTACACAACATTTAATCCACCTTAAAGAGCATCTGTTATATTTGCTTTAGATGTATTTAAAATACATTAAACATTAAAAGGAGGTCATGGTTAGTTGAAGAGGGGAATTAAGGTTTTTGCTCTATTAGTTGGTATTGTTTTGTTGATGGCTGTCGTTACCGGCTGTGGAAGCGGTAAAAACAACCAGCAAAGCGAGGAGGGCCAAGTCCAAAGCGGTGGCTCTGAAGGTTCAATTACAGCTGTAGGCTCATCAGCGCTGCAACCCTTGGTGGAAGAAGCGGCCAAACAGTTCATGACTGACAACCCTAAAACGCAAATTGTTGTGCAAGGTGGCGGTAGCGGCACAGGTCTTAGCCAGGTGTCATCGGGTGCTTCCGATATTGGTAACTCGGATGTGTTTGCAGAAGAAAAACTTAAGGCTGAAGAAGCTTCCCAATTAGTTGACCATAAGGTGTGTGTAGTAGGCATGGCTGCAGTGGTTAATCCTGATGTAAGAGTTGACAATGTAACCCAACAGCAGCTAATTGATATATTTACCGGAAAAATAACCAACTGGAAAGAGCTTGGAGGAGCAGACGTAAAAATACAATTGGTCAATCGACCCAGCAGTTCAGGAACCAGAGCTACTTTTAAAGCCATTGCTTTGAAAGGTGCTGAAGAAGCTAAAGGTATCGAACAGGATTCTTCCGGTACAGTGCGTAAAATCATCAGCGAAACTCCGGGTGCCATTGGTTATTTGGCCCTGTCCTACCTTGACGGTAGTGTTACTCCTTTGAAATTGGACGGTATTGAACCCACTAAAGAAAACATAATCAACGGAAAATACCCGGTATGGGCATACGAACACATGTATACCAAAGGTGATGCTACCGGGTTAGCTAAAGAATTCCTTGATTATATGTTGTCGGACGATGTTCAAAAGTCACTGGTTGTTGACCTCGGTTATATACCCTCTACTGAGATGCAAATTGAGCGCGACGTTCAGGGGAATGTTACCCCCAAATAAATCTATTATAATTCCGGCGAGGTGTTTGATAAAGGTTTATAATCATTATTTACCACCTCGCCTTTTACTGTCCGGGCCTTTTACGGGAAACCCGACAAAACCGTTATTGCGGGCACCAAAAACAATCGAACAAGAGGATTACATTATCTTAACACTTGGCAATGGCGGAATTCCGAAGGAGTTTTTGCAATGAAAAAGAGATTATTTTATGACAAAGCCGGACATGGCGTAACTATGCTGTGTGCAGCTTTTGTAATTATACTTACCATATCCATTATTTATTATATCGGTTCCAAGGGGTTATCCACTTTTTTTAGTAATGAAGTCAGCCTGTGGGAGTTTCTATTTAGCGACCAATGGCGGCCGGACCGGTCACCGGGGGAAGGGGGACCACAGGTTGGCTCACTGGCTTTTATTATTGGCTCTATTTCAGTAACCTTGTTATCGGTAGCTATAAGCGCCCCCCTGGGGGTAATCGTGGCGGTTTTTATTGTGGAAATTGCCCCCGGCTGGGGACAGCGGCTGCTGCAGCCGGCGGTGGAACTGCTGGCCGGCATACCTTCTGTAGTATACGGTTATATTGGCCTTAGCCTGCTTGTTCCTGTAATCAGGTCTTTATTTGGAGGTGGGGGCTTCAGCATGATGGCCGGTTTCCTGGTGTTATCCATTATGATACTTCCTACGATAATCAGCGTTTCCACGGACACTCTGCGTGCGCAGCCCGTGGAATGGAAACACGCATCTTACGCCCTGGGAGCCACCCGCTGGCAGACTATTCGCATGGCCATAATCCCTGCCGCCCGCTCCGGCCTGATTACTGCAGTGGTACTTGGCATGGCCCGGGCTTTTGGCGAGGCCCTGGCGGTGCAAATGGTTATTGGAAACACCAGGGAAATACCGACTTCCATTTTAAGTCCCATAATGACTCTCACCAGCGCAATTACCATGGATATGGGGGCCACTGTTCAGGGCAGTATTTGGAACAGTGCCCTTTGGTCAATGGGATTGCTGCTGCTGTTGATGTCGTTGTTCTTTATAATGATTGTTCGTTGCGTGGTTAGGAGAGGGGCGGTTTAATGGATGCAAAGTTAAAGAATAATCTTGCCACAATAACATTTTGGGTAGGCGCCGGGTTAGTTATGCTGATTTTAGGCACCCTCCTGGGGTATATTTTTTACCACGGACTAAAGTCCATTGACTGGCAGTTTATCACTGCACCACCGGAAACAGTTCGTGCCGGTGGGGGCATCGGGCCACAAATTTTTAATTCATTTTACATTTTATTTTTAACAATGATGATATCTATACCCATCGGTCTATTGGCAGGTATCTACCTGGCGGAATACGCCGGGCGCAGCCAGCTGGCCGAAGGGGTGCGCATTGCTATTGAAACCTTAACCTCCCTGCCTTCTATTGTTGTGGGCCTTTTCGGTTTACTCGTCTTCGTAAACGCTACGGGCTGGGGTTACTCCATTATGTCCGGGGCACTGGCTTTAACGGTCTTCAACCTGCCGTTCCTGGTAAGGGTTTCAGAAGAATCCATCCGGGGTGTTTCCAGGGAACTGGTGGAAGGCAGCCTGGCATTGGGCGCCACCCACTGGGAGACCATCTGGCGCATCATTGTACCCTGCGCGTTTCCCAGCCTGATTACCGGTATTATTATTACCTCGGGGAGAGTATTTGGTGAGGCAGCGGCCCTGCTGTATACTGCGGGTATGAGCAGTCCCCCTCTGGATTTTTCAAATTGGAATATATTCAGCCCTACATCACCCTTAAACCCTTTTAGACCTGCTGAAACATTGGCCGTGCATATCTGGAAGGTTAACTCGGAAGGTCTTATCCCTGACTTGAGGCGTGTTGCTGACGGCTCGGCGGCGATATTGGTACTGGTGGTTCTATCCTTTAACTTTGGTGCTCGCTGGTTGGGTAGATTAATACAGAAGCGTCTCACGGCAGTTTAAGCTATGTTAGCCTATTACCTAACTTTTTCGCTCTAGAAAGGGGTGATTTAATGACTGTTTCAAGTAATAAAATGGAGACAAAAAACCTAAACTTCTTTTATAAAAGCTTTCAGGCTTTATACAGTATTAATTTACCAATTAAAAGAAATAAGGTGACCGCTTTAATCGGCCCCTCAGGCTGCGGGAAATCGACTTTCCTTAGAACCCTAAACCGTATGAACGATGTAATTGAAGGAACACATATTGAAGGAGAAGTGCTGTTTGACGGAACGAATATATACGGGGCTGGTGTAGACCCGGTGGAATTGCGTCGGGTTATAGGTATGGTTTTTCAGAAACCCAATCCATTTCCGCTGAATATATTTGATAATGTAGCTTATGGTCCACGTATTCATGGCATCAGGAATAAAGATGAATTGATGGGTATTGTTGAAAATAGTCTAAAAGCGGCAGCCCTGTGGGATGAAGTTAAAGACAGGCTCAACAAGCCCGCGCTGGGGCTTTCCGGAGGTCAACAGCAGAGACTTGTAATTGCCAGGGTGCTGGCCGTGGATCCTGAAGTAATACTAATGGATGAACCTGCGTCAGCTCTTGATCCTATTTCTACATCTAAAATTGAGGACTTGATTCACCAGTTAAAAGCCAACTATACCATTGCCATAGTTACTCATAATATGCAGCAAGCTGCCCGAATCTCTGATTACACCGGTTTCTTTTTAAACGGTGAAATGATTGAATATGATGTTACTAATAGAATTTACACCACACCCCGGGATAAGCGCACAGAAGACTACATCACAGGCAGGTTCGGCTAAAAGGGGGTTAAGAATATGACCAGAGAGTCTTTTCATGAACAACTTAATAAATTGAGGAACGATATTTTGCTTATGGGCAAAATGGTAGGCAATGCTATTGCATTGTCAATTGAAGCTTTAAAGCGCCAGGATTTGGATCTTGCTGAACAAGTGGTCATGGATGATGAAAAGATTGACCGGCTGGAGCTGGAAATAGAACGCGGGTGCCTGTCACTACTGGCACTACAACAGCCTATGGCACGTGACCTCAGGTTTATAGGAACCGCCTTAAAAATTAATACTGACCTGGAAAGGATGGGCGATTACGCCAGTAACATTGCCAAATTAGTTCTATCAATAGGTAATGAACCGTTTATCAAACCGCTGACAGATATACCTATGATGGCCGATTTAGCCCAGGTAATGGTTCGGGAAAACTTAACCGCTTATGTCAATGAGGATCGCGACACGGCCCTAAAGGCTGCCATGCATGACCATGAAATAAATAATTACTATACCAAAACTTTTAATGAATTAATCGACTTAATGACCAAGGACCCCCGAAACATCAAGCAGGCTACTTACTTTTTATTTATAGCCAGATACCTGGAACGTATTGGTGACCATGCTACGAATTTAAGCGAGTGGATTATATACATGATCACTGGAGAAAGATTAGAACTAAATGAATCATAGTTAAATATAAAGCCACCCTCAGGGTGGCTATTGCAAACAGTTTAGCTTTTATTATTTGTAGGTTTGGGCAATGTAAAGAAAAACTCTGACCCCACTCCCGGGGTGCTTTGTACGCCTACTATACCGCCGTGCAGTTCTACTATATGTTTGACTATGCTTAGTCCCAGTCCGGTGCCACCCATAGCCCTGCTCCTGGTTTTATCCACCCGGTAAAACCTTTCAAAAATTCTTTCAAGATCCACTGCGGGAATACCGATACCGTTGTCACGAACCTTAATTACTACGTTTTGGTCGTCCTCTGAAACTTCAATCTCTATTTCACCACCGGTATAGGTGTATTTAACAGCATTATCTATGAGATTAATCAGCACCTGATCAATCATGTCGCTATTTGCTTTGGCAATCACCGGTTTGCCTGGCAGCGAAAGTTTTATTTCAAGCCCGGAGCCATCAATTTGACCACGCAGTTTTGCAACTGTATCCCGGATTATTTTATTTATATCCATTGATTTGGTTTTTATCTGCGTATTCTTTGATTCTATTTTTGATAAGTCTAAAAGTTCATGTACCAGGCGGCTCAAACGGGCGGTCTCTTTATCAATTATTTCGATGAATTCTCGACATATATCCTGCTGGTACATGGCCCCGTCCAATAGCGTTTCAGTAAAACCCTTGATTGCTGTTACCGGTGTTTTTAACTCATGTGATACGTTATCAATAAATTCAGTGCGGATTTTTTCCAGTTTCCTAATGCGGCTAATATCGTGCATTACAGCAACCACGCCATTTAAAGCGCCCGTCTGGTCACGGAATGGGGAAACAGTAACCGCCAGAATCGCTTCTTCCGGAATAAATATTTTAACTTCCTGCTCAATAACTTGTCCCTTTTGCAATGCTTCATTTATAGCGGACGATAATTCCGGGTATCTAATCGAAGAGCCGTGGGGTATGTCGCCTCCCCTTCTGATCAGGAAAGCCAGAAACTTTTCCGCCGCCGGATTAACCAGGTCTATGCGGCCTGATTTATCAATAAAAATAACCCCGCTGGACATGCTGGCCAAAACCGTTTCAAGCTTGTTTCTACCTTCCGAAATCAGCCTGACCTTCTCTTTAATTGTATCGGCCATTTGCTCCAGTGTTATGGCCAATTTTTCTATTTCATCACCGCTCCTGACTCTAATCCTGCCATCATAATTACCTTTTGAAATTTGCCTGGCAAATTCAATCAGCTGTTCAACCGGACCAGTTATTTTTTTACCCAGCGTAAGCCCTACCGGTGTAGTAATTAAAAAAGCTATCAATATAGCCTTCAACATATCCGACCACAAGCCCCAAAAAGCTTGCTTAATTTCTGTAAGGGGCAACGCTAATCGTATAAAGCCTTCACCGCTGCCGTTTGCATTTATGGGTAAGGCTACATACATCATATTGGTGTTAAGGGTTTTGCTGTAGCGAATGGCAGTTCCGGAGCCTTTTTTCCCGGCAGCCTGAACTTCAGGCCGGTCAATATGATTCTCCATAGATGTAGCATCTCTCTCTGAATCACCAAGCACAACCCCGGTGCTATCAATGATAGTTACCCTGGCCTGAACATCTGAGCTGATTTGTTTGGCCAGCTGATCAAGTCCGATTGCACCTAAATCACCACTTTTTTCAACTACAAGCCTGGAGGCAAGCAGCGCTTGTGTGGTAAGCCTTTTTTCAATGCTGTTATAAAAGTAATCCTCAAGGGAATTCGTTAGATATGTTCCTAAAATAAGCATGGAAAGGATAACCACAGCAATATATGATACTGTTATTTTCCAGCGCAGTCTTTTAAAAATCATAAGTTTATCTACCTATTCTTCATGGAACTTGTAACCCACGCCCCGCACGGTTTTGATGTAAACAGGGCTTTTGGGGTTGGCTTCAATTTTTTCGCGCAGGTGACTAACATGTACATCCACAATCCTGGTATCTCCATCATATGTATAATCCCAGATATGGTTAAGCAATACGTCCCTGGTCATTACCTTGCCTGCATTCCTGGCCAAAAATTCAAGCAGCTCAAATTCCTTGGGCGTAAGTTCCACTTGCTTTCCGTTGACCTTTACCTCGTGTCTCTCAGAATCTATGTTCAAGGTTCCAATTTTTATCCTTTCACTTGGCTGGCGTATTTCTTCACGGGTAGATGTTCTCCTCAAGACCGCTTTAACCCGTGCAACCAGTTCCCGGGGGCTAAAGGGCTTGGTGATATAGTCGTCCGCTCCCAGTTCCAAGCCCAGCACACGATCTATTTCCTGGTCCTTTGCAGTTAACATAATCACGGCTACAGGTAATCCCTCCCGGCGCACAAGCCGGCATACTTCAAGACCGTCAAGTCCCGGGAGCATTAAGTCTAAAATTACTAAATCAGGCTGTTCAGCATGAATCTTGGAAAGCGCTTCGTTGCCGTTGTTTGCTACCAGTGTATGGAAACCTTCTTTTTCCAGATTAAATGTTACCAACCTGACTATCGATTCTTCATCATCAACAACTAATACCTTATACGGCATAAAGCAACCTCCAGCATCTATAGACTAAAAATTAAACTTATTAGTTATGAGCCCAAACTAAATTTACGGGATAATAGCTTAATAATACTATAGATAACCTAATAATGCTAAGGTAGTTATGACTAAATTAATATTGATTTTACTCTTTAATTAATGATTAACTCCAGCTTATACCTGGCATAATACACAAAAAGTGTATGTTGCGAGGTTTAAAAGTGCGCAATAAAATCATAATATTATTTATTGCTGTCCATCTGCCGCTGGTCCTGGGGATCTACCTGGGAACAGTTTTACCTGGTTACATAGAAGCCCAGAAGGTAAAACAACAGCACGCCAACTTTTTTTTAAATAATAAAGAAATAATAAAATTACCTAAGCAGATGGAACAAAGAGAACTAATCATCGCCCGAAAGTATAAGGTATTAATTATTGAGGTCGAAGATAACTACTATGAGGGGGTATCTGAACTTGCCCGGTCCGCCTACCAAGAATACCAAGCTTTAAAAGCGAAAGACCCTAATTACTCCCCTTACTCCCTAGCCTCAAAATATTTGCCGCGTTTAAGGCTTCTGGAAGAAAATTGTGACCGGGATTTTACCAGATATATAGCACAAATGGAAAAGGAGTTGCAAGTAAACTCCCTTCCTTTAGACCTAATTAAACAAGCCAGATACGCATATCAGCGTAAAAAGCAAGACATAAAAAGAGAATTTTACAACCGGGGGCAAAAATTTCAATAACTATGCCCGGAAAGGTTTATTTACATATCGCTTGACGCGGCAACTTCCTGCAAAGCAAGGGTATGGTTCCTGCGCTCCTGATATAAATCTTCGAGATACCTTGAAAATTGTTCCCCTAGCTCAGAAGATTCAAGGGCATATTCAACAGTGGCTTTTAAATACCCAAGTTTGTCCCCGGCATCATAACGTATCCCCTCAAACATATAAGCATAAACAGGTTCAAGTCCAGATTGAACCCTCAATGCATCAGTTAATTGAATCTCCCCGCCGGCGCCAGCCGGAAGGTCTTTCAAACACTTAAAAATAGACGCGTTTAAAACATATCGTCCCATAATGGCTAATTTAGAAGGAGCAGCTTCAGGAGATGGTTTTTCTACCAAGTCTTCTACCCTGTATACGGAACCTATGCCTTCTGCAGGCTTAATGATGCCATACTTACCAACATCACTAATTGGAACTTCCCTTACACCTATTACACTGGAATTAAAACTCTCCGCAACTTCTATTAACTGTCTTAATGCCGGTACAGGGGCTTTTATAATATCATCGCCTAATAAAACAGCAAATGGTTCTTCTCCAACAAATGATTTAGCACAATAAACGGCGTGCCCAAGGCCAAGGGGCTTGTTTTGTCTTATATAGTAAATATTTGCCATTTTAGTTAATTGAACAATGGTTTTCAATTGTGAGGATTTTCCCTTCCCGCCAAGAGCGGCTTCAAGCTCAGGGGAGCGGTCAAAATAATCTACTATAGACCACTTCCCCCTGCCGGTGATTATTAAAATGTCCTCTATACCAGAATTCACGGCCTCTTCAATTATATATTGAATTGTAGGTTTATCCACTATAGGCAGCATTTCTTTTGGTAATGCTTTTGTTACCGGCAAAAATCTTGTGCCCAGACCTGCCGCCGGTATGACTGCTTTACGAACTTTCATGAAATTACCTCCTACTCACCTTAGTTCCTAGATTATCTGCCCATCCATCATCCTTATATTCCTACCACAACCTTCCGCCACCCGCTGGTCGTGGGTGGCCACCAGCACTGTTTTACCCTTTTGGTTCAATGTTTTCAGCAAATCCATAATTTCCGCCCCGGTAGCCGAGTCCAAATTGCCCGTGGGTTCGTCAGCCAGGATCAGATCCGGATCCAGCAGAAGAGCTCGGGCAATGGCCACCCGCTGTTGCTCACCACCGGAAAGATCATCCGGCCTGCGCCCTTCCTTTCCCGCTAGGCCCACCTGCCTGATCAGTTCCATTGCACGCCTCTTGTATCTGCCGCTCCCCAAAGGGAAGGCAGGCACCATTACATTCTTTAAAGCGCTGATAGTAGGAATCAAATGATAGGCCTGAAAAATAAAGCCGATCCTCTGCCGACGAAATCTACAAAGGAAAGCCTCATCCCGTTCAGAAATCTTTTTTCCTTCAAAAATAATATCTCCACCGCTGGGCCTGTCCAGGACACCTAAAAGGTTTAGCAAGGTGGTTTTACCGCACCCGGAAGGACCAGTCAGCGCGATAAATTCACCCCTCCGGATCTCCAAGCTTTTCACGTCCAAAACTTTAACCGCAAGCTTATTCTTCCCGTAAACCCTGGTCAAGTTTTTCCCAGAGATCAACACATCCGGCTCCAATAAAACGCACCTCCATAAGCTATACTCCACGAAGTATCCGCGCCGGCGCCGCTCCCTTGGCACGCCAGGCCGGGTAAATTCCCCCCACTATACCGATGAAAATACCGGCCAGACCTACATAAAACGCTGTTTGCCGGGTGAGGTTGGCAAAATCCAAGGCTATCAAATCCCTGGCCAAAACCAGGCCGGCGTAGCCCAAGGCCACCCCCAGGGCGGCTCCAAGCATGCTCATAACCAGAGACTCCACCATCACCAGAAAGATAATATTAGCCGGGGTCCAACCCAGTGCCTTCAGAATACCGAACTCACGTATGCGGTTAATGACGGATAAAAGCATCACAACCATGATGGTAAGCGCCCCGACCACCACGGCCACCACGGAAACTGCTATGAGAAACCTGCCGAATATGTCCAATACGTCTTTAACCGGATTCAGCACTTCATTGGGCAACACTACTTGAACTTCCGGTTTTTTGTCGGATAGTTCGTTCCGAATGGACAGCGCTACAGATTCCAAATTATCGATCTTATCCACTGTTATATTAATGGAAGATACTTTTCCGACCGGTATCTTGCCAATATCTCTAGCCAGGTGTTCAGATCCGCTGAAAGCACTGTCCAAGACTTCGTTGCCGGTCTGGTAAACACCCACAACCTTTAGCTCCAGAACCCTCGCCTGTCCTTTCTCCGGAACGATAAAACGATAAACATTTCCTATTTCATAAGGAGCATCAATAAACTTCATGTACTTCTGAAGACTGGCCCCAATGATAATCTCTTTATCATCTGCAGGAGCAGTCCCTTCTATAATTTTGTTGTGAGGTATGCTGGTAACAGTTGATATATCTTGAGTTTCATATCCATAAAAAGGCATGTCGTATTCTACGTTATAAGGGCGCATAATCGCTGAAACCTGTGCATAAACCTTTTCCACGTGCGGTATGTTTTTAATGGTTTCCATATAAGAAAAAGGTATAGGGGTTGTCCCCATACCAAAAAACAAGCCGCCGAAGAGCGCATCTCTGCCGGAAATCATGATTCTATTTGAAAGATCGCCAAGGGTGCGCTCAGCCCGGTTATCCATTCCTGCAACCAGAGACAAAAGAAAAGTCATTAGCGCGATACCAAAGGCTACTCCAAGAACGGCCAGTATCATCACCGCTTTTTTACGAAAGGCGTTTTGAATTGAAAATAATAATAAAGACAAACTCTCATCTCCATGTTTATGAATTATCTGACTGTAATCACCCGGGCTTCACCAATATTTTTTCTAAAGTTAGTACAGTCTCAATTTATAATTTCAAATAAAGCTTAATACTCCCACTCAAAGTCTTTAACCTCCGGGAACTCCTTTAGGGCTTCCTTCATAATAGAGCAAATGCGCTGTACTCCTTCTTCAGTTTTTGCCTCGCAGCGAGCCACCAGCACGGGCTGGGTGTTAGAAGCCCGCACCAGGCCCCACCCGTCGCCAAAGAGCACCCTTGCCCCATCCACATCAACCACTGGATATTCCCGTTTAAAACACTGAGCCAGCCCGCTGACCACCTTAAATTTATCCCGATCCGGGCAAGGAACCCTGGTTTCAGCCGTAGAGTAATACCTCGGTATACCTGAGAGCATCTTTGAAAGCGGCATATCTGAATTGGAAAGGACCCTAAAAAGGCGGCCGGCAGCGTAAAAGGCATCGTCAAAACCGTAAAACTCGTCCGCAAAAAAAATGTGCCCGGACATCTCCCCGGTGAAGACCGCACCTACTTCCTTCATCTTGGCTTTGATCAATGAGTGACCCGTTTTGTAAAAGAAAGGCTTTCCACCGAGGCGTTCCACTTCGTCCACTAAAGCCTGGGAACACTTCACTTCGATGATGGCCTTGGCTCCGGGGTATTTTGGCATAATTTCCCGCCAGTAAAGACACATCAGCGTATCTCCCCAGATAATATTCCCAGTCTCGTCCACCACCCCAATGCGGTCTGCATCGCCATCAAAAGCTACACCGAGATCCGCCCCCTTCTCCAGCACCACTTTTCTCAACTCCACCAGGTTGGCCGTTTTCACCGGATCCGGTTGGTGATTCGGAAAGGAGCCGTCAGATTCACAATACAGCGGTATTACTTCGCAGCCCCAATTCTCCAATATTTTTTCAGCAAACAAGCCAGCCGTACCGTTACCACAGTCCACAGCCACCTTTAACTTTTGTGGACCAACCTCTATTTTTTTCATTAACATATTTAGGTACGGAGTGATGGCGTCTACCATTTCAAGGCTTCCAGATGCGGCCGAAAACTCTTCGGCCATCATCAATTCCTTAAGCTTTTGAATATCGTCTCCGTAAATGGTCCCGTCGCCCAGGGCCATCTTGAAACCGTTTTCATCCGGTGGATTGTGGCTGCCGGTAATCATCACCGCTGCATCAACCCAAAAGTGGACTCTAGCATAGTAAAGCATCGGCGTGACCACCAGGCCTATATCCATAACATCGCAGCCCACGTACATAAGCCCCTTTATTAGGGCGTCCCGCAGGCGTTCGGAGCTAAGACGGTTATCCCTCCCCACCAACACTTTATATGAACCCTTTTGCATAGCTACAGTTCCAAAAGCTTTGCCTAAAAGTGTTACAACTTCATCGGTTAGATCTTGTTCAGCCACACCCCGAATGTCATACTGGCGAAAAATATGTTCATTAACAGTTACCATATTGGGATTCCTCCTATAAAGGTTAGGGGATACACCTTTTTAGATTATCTAAATCCCTTAGACATTGACGATTTTCGAAAAGGAATATCCCCAATTTATAACATAGTGTTTGGCATTACAGTACTTCATCCAGGCCTTTATCCTTTAAAGCCTGCACCACTTTCTTTATCTCCTGGGTCCGGTCCTTGCGACAGACCAGGATACTGTCCCGGTCATTTACCACGACTAAATTCTCTACCCCTATGACACCAACCGTCTTGCCGGGGGAATAAATGAAGGTATCGCTTGTATCCAGCATTACGCCCCGGCCCTCAATGATATTTCCTCGCTCATCCTTTTCAGCGTAACGCTCCAGGGCTATCCATGAGCCGATGTCATCCCAGCCGAAATCCCCCGGTACCACTAAAACACTATCCGCCTTTTCCAGAATACCG
Source organism: Desulfoscipio gibsoniae DSM 7213 (assembly GCF_000233715.2). Taxonomy (GTDB): domain Bacteria; phylum Bacillota; class Desulfotomaculia; order Desulfotomaculales; family Desulfallaceae; genus Sporotomaculum; species Sporotomaculum gibsoniae. The sequence goes on along the minus strand of NC_021184.1, from coordinate 1,586,122 downwards.
TAGTCCACCGAAATCCTTGGTAGCTTCGCATAGACCTCTTCCAGTACGGCCGTATATTGTCCCGTCCCCATGGCCTGTCCAATCTTATTCAGACCCCGAGCAAGTTGTGGGGTATGTTTTTCAATTAGTCGACGAATTAAATCCAGCCGCCAGATAAACATGCCGCTATTCCACAGGTAATTACCGCATGCAAGTAACCTGACAGCCTTTGCGTAGTCAGGCTTCTCCAGAAACTGAAAAACTCGGTATACAGGCACTCCGGCAATAATATCAAGTATTTCACCCTGACTAATGTAGCCGTAACCTGTCTCCGGCCTGTGGGGAGCAATACCAATGGTAACGATCTCCTCTCCCGAACAGGCCGCCACCACCGCGCTCTTAAGCACTTTCCGGAAGCAGTGCACGTCACTGATATAATGGTCCGCCGGTAGAACAATCATGACCTCCCGGGGATCCTTACGCTCTAAAATCAAAGCGGCAAGCCCGATGGCAGCCGCGGTATCCCGACCGCAGGGCTCGATGAGAATGTTTTCCTCCGGCAGGTGCGGCACCTGCTCCATGATGATATCCTTATAATCCGAACCCGCCACTATGTATATGTCGGATATTCCGACCAAGTCTACCATCCGCTCAACAGTGAGTTGAAGCATGGTCTTGTCGCCAACGAGATTTAAAAATTGCTTGGGCGCCGCCAGCCGGCTACGGAGCCAAAACCTCTCCCCCCGTCCGCCAGCCATAATCACCACAAAAGGCATACCTTTTCCATTCCCCCTTAATCATGTGAGCTATGCTTAAATAGTGTCAAATACTTTTTTAAAAATTTGCTTAGTCTTTATTCTACAGAACAGCAACTTCTTTATAGGAGGAGTTTAGTTCAGACTCGGCATCATCGGTTCCGACCCGACCAAAGTCATCATCAAACCTGATAATATCATCTTCTTCCAAATACTGGCCAAGCTGTACCTCGATTACTTCGAGTATAACTTTCCCCGGGTTTTCCAACCGGTGCTTGTACCCTGATTTAACAAAGGTACTCTCACCGCTGCGCACAAATTTCACCAAAGCGTTTACAGTCACCTTGGCCGTGCCTTTGACCACTACCCAGTGCTCGCTGCGGTGGTGGTGCAATTGCAAGCTTAGCTTCTTCCCAGGCAAAACACTAATCCGCTTTATCTTATAAAAAAAACCTTCCTCCAAAATTGTATAGGACCCCCACGGCCTGTAAGTGGTTAAGTGATAGTCCGCCTTGGGATCATTGGTTGACTTTAATTTATTAACTACATCTTTTACTTTCTCTGAATATCCCTTTTTACATATAAGCAAGGCGTCTTTTTCATCTATGACGATTAAATCCTCAGCACCTATGACTGCAACCGCTTTATCTTCATTGGTATATAATAGGTTATTAACGGAATTGATTAGCGTAACGTCGCTAAAAGATATGTTTCCGTTTTCATCGCCTGAAAACTTCTCATAAAAAGTATCAAAACTCCCCAGGTCACTCCATCTAATATCCACTGGAATGACAGCCGTCCTGCCGGACTTCTCCATGATGCCATAATCAATGGAAATACTTATTGTATTATTGTAAACCTCCTTGATATCACTTAGCTGAAAAGCATTATAAACCTCGGGGCAATACTGCCTCACCTCTTCTATGAAAACATCTGTTTTAAACATGAACATACCGCTGTTCCACAGGTACCCCTTTTCCAGGTAAATTTGGGCAGTTTCCAAATCCGGTTTTTCTTTAAATTCCTCAACTGAATAGCCGACTGTTAAAGGTTCCTTGGGTCTGATATAACCATACCCAGTATGTGGTTTTTTCGGATGAATACCAAAGGTAATGACATGCTTATCGGCCAGCTGCTCACCCTGTTTTATAACCCGGGTTAGCCCATCATCATCCTCTATCAGGTGGTCGGAGGGAAAGACCGCAACTATATCATCGCCGCCTTTTTGTATTTCAACTACTCCATAATATATTGCAGGTAAAGTATTTTTACCTGACGGTTCCACCAGGATATGATCTTCATTAAATTTATATCCAAGTTCCTCGATCTGCCCTAAAACCCAGAACTTGTAGTTTATATTGGTTACAATATAAATTTCCTCTAAGCCGGTTAACTTAAGACACCTTTCAAAAGACATTTGAAATATAGACTTGTCCATACGCTTAAGTTTTAAAAATTGCTTAGGAAAGTTATCCCTACTGAGGGGCCACAACCTGGTTCCGCTCCCGCCGGCCAATATTATTGTTTTCATCAGTACCACCTCTTTTTTGTTTTGAATCTAATTGGAGCATTATAAGAGGTTTTTATGCAAACCCTCTACTTATCGTAGCTCCTTCAATTTCTCGACATAAGCATATGGCAATTTAATTTTTCCCATCAATATCTCACCCGTGTTACCGCCGTGACAATCAGACCCGCCTGTAATAGCTAAATTAAGACTTTCCGCAATGGCCTTATAATTTTGTACATCCTCAACACTGTGCTTGGTATGATAAACCTCTACGCCCTGCAGTCCCCTGCTCACCAGGTATTCAATATCAGCGCGATCCAGTTTCAACTGTTTTTTGAAGAATCCGGGATGGGCCAGCACTGCAACTCCACCTGAGTTTCTGATCACCTCTATGGCTTCATCGGGGTTGATCTCATACCTCTCCACGTAAGCCCTGCCGTTTTTCCCTATAAAATCTTCGGTGAAGGCTTCCTTGAGTTCACGGATGTATTTTTTATCCATAAGTACCTGCGCTATATGAGGCCTGCCCACAAAACTGGAGCCGGCCCGGCTTGCTACTTCTTCCCAGGTGACATCCAGTCCCAACTTCCCCAGTTTATCCACCATCTGTATGGCCCGTTCGGTTCTGCAGTCCATAATTTGTTTAAGCTTGTTGAGAAGTACAGCGGAACGCCAGTCTATAAAGTATCCCAATATGTGGACTTCGCCGCCGTTGTACAGCGTGGAAAGCTCCACGCACGGCAGCACCTCGACGCCCTGCTCGCCGCCGGCGGCCAGGGCTTCTTCTATACCGCCCACACTGTCATGGTCGGCAAGGGCTATGCACTGAAAGTCCAATACCTTCCCGAGGGCTACCACCTGAGCGGGATTCAGTTTCCCATCCGAGGTAGTGGAGTGAATGTGCAAGTCGGCAAAACCTGTCAATAAAGACACCTCTTCTTTCTTAACGTCCGTTTACAATGAATTTAACAAACTGCCGCCGGGAAACTATATTTTTTACAAAACAAATTATGATGATACCTCCAATCACCTCCTGCAAAAAATAACGCGGTTCGGTTAATAGATTTAGCCATAGCTGAAGCCAGTTCTCCGGGTTTCCCTTTGGAAATGCCCAACCGTAGGCAGGCCACAGGAAAGTCCCAGGGTAAAGCCATATACCGTCCAAAATATGGTGTACGATACAGCCCCCGGCTACAACCAACATACCAGGCTTGCTGTATTTAGACCAAACGTAGGCAGCCACAACTAAAAGAAAAAGCAAAAAGAGCAGCGTGTGGCTGTATATACGCCCGTTTCCAATGGTTTCCTTAAAAATAATCCCGCCCAAGGGCTTGTCAATAATATCGGGAAGTATCGATCCTATAATAACAAGACGTAAGTCGATCCATTCTGTGATTCCCTTTATACCCTGGTCTTCCATGACTTTCTGGATGCCTTTTGCCATTCCCAGGGTTATTCCAACATGAGCTAACAACAGCATTTTTTAGCCTCTCACTATTTAAACTAAATTTAAACTAAAATTTTTATACGCAACTCCTTCCAATGCCAAAATATTTAAAGCCTATTTCATTAATTAACCTTGGTTGTAATACATTACGCCCATCAATAATGATATGAGGTGATTGAGTATACTTATAAACCTCAAACCAATCTAAATTAACAAATTCATCCCATTCAGTAGTAAGAATTATGGCATTTGCATCATTTACGGTTTCCCATACATTTTTTGTAAAAACCGCCTCTTGATAATAAAAGTTCTTTTCAGTACCATCAACTATGGGATCATACGCTTTAATAGCTGCTCCTTCTCCAATAAGTAAGTTGATTATTTCAATACTCGGAGCTTCTCTGATATCATCCGTATTAGGCTTAAAAGCCAGTCCTAAAACGGCTATTTTTTTCCCAGATAACAAACCCATCTCTCTCCTGAGAATTTGAATTGGAATAAGACGCTGGCGATTATTAACGTTTATAACAGCCTTTAAAAGCTCAAAGCTGTGCCCGTTAATTGTCGATATAAAATCTAAGGCTCTTACATCCTTTGGAAAACATGAACCTCCATAACCAATACCGGCGCGTAAAAAACTGCCACTGATTCTAGGGTCATGAGATATCCCTTGCACAACACCATCAATGTTAGCGCCCGTTAAATCACTTAAATTGGCTATTTCGTTTATAAAACTAATTTTGGTCGCTAAGAACGCATTAGAAGCATATTTAATCATCTCCGCAGTAGTAACATCACTAATAACGATTGGAGCCTTAATATCTTTATATAAATCACTAATGAAGGCAGTTGCCTCCCTGTCATCACCGCCAATTACAATTCGATCGGGATAAAACCAATCCTTTAAAGCTTGTCCTTCCCTCAGAAACTCTGGATTTGATACATATGAATGTTTAAAACTTGCCTTTTCCAGGTACATTTCCTTAATTTTCTTTCCGGTCCCCGGTGGTACGGTTGATTTTACTACAATAGTAAGAGGACTTTTGGCTTTATCCACTACATGTTCTATGGCATTTTTTAACTGGCTCAGATCGGCTGAGCCATTGCTTTGGGATGGTGTTCCAACGGCAATAAAAACTACTTCCGAATCAATGCAACTTATATTTTCTAAAGTATCAAATGCAAGCCTGCCGTTCTTTGTATTTTCCTTAACTAATTCTTCCAGCCCGTGTTCATAAATATACATATTTTCGTTTTGGAGCATTTTTACTTTGTTCATATCTACATCCAAACCAGTAATCTCATGACCGGAATTAGCTAATCCTACAGCTGTTACTAACCCAACGTAACCAAGACCCAATATAATTATTTTCATAACCTCACCCCTATTAATTTCCAAGTAAGACTGAACATGACCATATTTTAATTTCCCGTCAGGAGCAGTATAATGAAATGCAGTTTAATAATTTCAACATTGGATTATAGTTTCCTTAATCCGAGGCATATTAGATAATTTGTTGTTTTAACAGGTATTTCGTTATTTGATCAACTGACTCTTCAATTGTATTTTTATTTGTATTTATTATTATTTCAGGATTATCTGGCTTTTCATACGGTGCCGTTATACCCGTAAATTCAGGTATTTTACCTGCACGGGCCCTTTTATATAAACCTTTTGGATCTCTTTTTTCACATACATCCAAAGGGCACTTGGTGTATATCTCTACAAATTCTCCCCGCTCGACAATTTGTCTGGCAATTTGTCTATCTTCTCGGTAAGGAGAAATAAATGCAGTAATAACCACTATACCGGCATCTACAAAAAGCTTGGCAACTTCGGCTATGCGACGAATATTTTCCCGGCGATCTTCCGGGCTAAAGCTCAAATCCTTATTTAACCCATGTCGTATGTTATCACCGTCAAGTAGATATGTATGTATACCCATTTCGTGCAGCTGACATTCTAACTTATTGGCAATAGTAGATTTACCCGAAGCTGATAAACCGGTAATCCATATAATGCAACTATTATGTTTTTTTAATTTACTTCTATGATTTTTATTTATAGAGGGTAAATGCCACACCACATTTAGTAATTGATTTGCCATTATTCTTCACCTCAATAGCTAGAATTATAACAAAATATATTTTTAATACTTTTATATGCCCATTTTACGATTATTACCAAACTAAGACAGCCCTATCATAACCTCCTTACATTAATATTATTTTCCAATATGACTTCAATACTTATATTAATAAATATATTTACTTTATTATTTTAATCTTTAATTCATTTAATATTATATTATCCTCACTATCAAATCCCATAATATAAATCATTCCAAAATAAATTATTAACATCAAGGATACCATAAATAAATCAACATATAGACTATTAAATTCGGTAAAATGATTAAAAACTAACCATATCACAACACAAAAAAAAGCGGACAATATGGGTTTGAAATAGCTATTTTTATAAGGATGAATTCCGATAAATAGAAAAACTTCTAGTAATCTTAAAATATTAAGAAAAGCCAACGATATTGAAGTTGCCATCGCAACACCAACAACACCAAAATGAAGTACTAAAATATAATTAAGTATTAAGTTCAATATTAACCCTAAAATGCCGTTTATCATTTCAATCTTTTGGAGTCCAGTCATTGTTAACATATAACCAACAGAACCTACACTTGCATTGACAAACTGACCGCATGCTAAAATAACCAAAATACTACCAGCAGAAAAAAAGTCACGACCAAACATATTCATCACTTCATCAGAGAACATAACTATGATTAAAAATAAAGGTAATGTTAACGTAAAAATCCATTTTGTTACCGTTTTAAAAACCAAATTTAATTGATTAAGCGCGTTTTTATTATACAAGTCTGCTATTAAAGGTGAAAAGACTGTATTAAAAGATTGCAGAACAACCGATATTTGAATGGCAACTAGCGCCGCAGCACTATACCTTCCGATATCTTTTGCACTCACAAAATAGCCTAAAACAATTCTATCTATATTGTTTATCAATATTGTTGATAACTCAACTAATAATATAATAAAAGAAAAATTCATTAGCTCCTTATACTTGCAAACCGATTTAATGCCTCCATATATCTCGGGAAACATTCTAATTAACAGCAAAACACTAAAAACTGCAGTAATTATAGTACCAAGAACAAATCCATAAACAGCTCCTATGAGTTTATAACCTAAGATAAAGCTAAATCCTATCAAAATAAAAACAAAAATAGGGTGAAATACTTCTTGTATCGCAACACTGTAGTCTATACGCCGAAAAACCCTCGATATAAATGATATTATAGTTAATAATGCAAAGAAAGGAAGCGCAATTGCAATACCATGCAACACATGAACTAGGCTAGGCTTATTAAATACTTGCATAGCGATGTCATATGAAATTAAATAAAGTGTTATAGCGGTAAATATGCTAAAACCAGTAGAAATTACTAAAGCAAAAAGTATTGTGCCTTTTAGCTTTCCTCTTTCCCCTTCCCCCAAAAAGATAACCCCATAACGTACAACCCCACCTTGCAACCCAAGCATGGAAACCTGACGTAATATTTGTAAAATACTTTGCCCTAAAGCGTACAACCCATAATTTTCGACTCCTAAAATCCTAGTTATTAAAATTTGTGTTATCATACGGACAAACTGCCCCAAAATACGTCCAACAAAGCTTATGCCCCCACCCTTTGCTGTTTCCTTGAGTAATGTGGGAATAAAGTTCTTTTCTGAAGTTTGTCTCAGATCGTTTCTTTTATTTATATCTAAGTCACACATTTTCCAACCCCTAATCAAATTATGCCAAATACCAATATCTTAAGTCTCTCTTAATCAAATCGCTTAATTTATCAATTTCTGGAGCAAATTCAGCTTGAAGTATCTTTCTTATTTTAATATCCATTTCTGGTCGCGGTACATATTTTGTATTGACTTTTTCAATCAATTTACCAAGGCTTTTCCTTACAACATTAGGCAAAATATTTTTGCCTGGAAAAGTGGGATTTTGCAAAATATATCTAATTTTGCTACTACGCACCTTTTTATTAGGATTTATAACTTTAAAATCTATAATAAAATCATTATTAACTTCTAAAAATTTTAAAGTTTTCTTATATACTTCTGCTGTATTTTTTTTAAAATCATCAAAAACAATGATATGTACATTATCTCTACCAAAAGTATTTAAATATCGTTGAACCTGCTCCGTAAACTTAGCAGTTTCTCTGTAACACAACCCTTCAGCAAAATGAGCAGTTTTAGGAATTCCGATCCATTCTTTTCTTAAATTCTCAGCATTAAGTGCCTCACCAAAATCGGTTATATTTTCGTTGCCATTATATAAAAACTGACTGTGTTGGGAATATATCATATCTACTGGGTTTCTAAGCATGATTATAATTTTAGAATTAGGGTCGTATTCTTTAATTTCATTAGCTGCTTTTTTTGAATATAAATACCAGACTGAGGCCTCCCCAACCATTTTTTCATTTGACGCATCCAAAAAATTCTCAAAATACTTATTAACATCTTTAATAAACCATTTTGAATTTAAATCACTTCCCCAAAAGTGCAATTCTTTTTTTTTAGGCATATAAATCTCTGGGTGAACTTTAAGATATTCACACATTGCTGTAGTTCCACACTTTGGTGCTCCTACAATAAAAAAGTTCGGTTTTCTCATTTAAATCACCTGATTTTGTAATTATTTAATAACGATAAAAAAGATTGTATAATTTAGAGTCATACACCCTATTAAAAGTATTCTGAATAGCAAACTGCTCCTGAAAATTACTACTTGCAGGCTTGAAGTTTACATAAGATGAATCAGAAATAACTACCTTAGATTGGCGCTCTGAAGTAGCCACATAATATTGTTTATGGCCAATAACTTTATCTAAAATTAAATGAGGGTTTAATCCACTATAGTAACACCTTTCTAATATCTCTTGAACATCTTCCCCATTCCTGTGTCGGTAATCAATATCTATAAGTCCACGTTGATCAAAGTACAATAACGGCATTACTAGCCTAAAATCCGAAAATATATAAGAATTTATATTTACTTTCTCTCCAGTAAATCTAAGTCCAATAAATTCCTCCCTTGTTAAAGACCTATCTAATTCTTTTGGCTGGATAAAGTAACTTACGATGGTTAGACACATTATTCCAACCATTACAATCCTTGTTATTTTGACTATCCTCTTACTCCCAAGTGTCAAAATACACCCTGAGCTCAAAATCGCAATATAAACCCACCCTTCAAAAAACCGTGCCAAAATGCCAGAAAAACCATCCCATATAAATAAACCAAGACCTACCCCAATAACATGAGCCAGAACAAAATACACAACCATTTTTTCATACCTTAAAACGCTATATTTTTTCTTTTTTCTTACATAAAAATTTAAAAGAAATATAATAACAACAAGGACAAGAAATAAACTAATTAAGATCTGGATATAACCATAAATATTATTTAAAGGTTTATATCCTACAAGATCATCTTCAACACCACTCACAGACCATGGCAAAATAGACGAAAGATCCGCTATCATTTCAGGAAAATATTTTAATAAACGTGTAGACTCATTTAGAAGATGAATATTATAGTAAATACTTATAGATATAAATATTACAATACCAATAACTAAAAGGCTAATATAATAACGATCTTCTTTATTAAATAATAATAAAAATATAACTATAGTCATATATAATATTAAGTAATATGTCCATGTATGATAAAAAAGATAAAAAGGACCAAATAATAAAATTAATACTAATAATTTAAAAACATTTTTTTTCTTTTCATTAAAGTTTACTATTAACAAAACTAAAACCAATAAAAACAACCCACGTGCTACAGAATTACCTCCAGCTCCTGCAATACCTTTACTTAAAACCAAAAAAGCACCAGGTAGCGTAAACATGCTAAATACACATATAATAAGGCAGTTAAAATCGAATTCTTTTTTATTAGATATATATTTATACCAATATAGTGAAATTATGGGGATATATATAAAGGGTAACCATAGAAATAATTGATGCAAAGTTAAGTCATACGGGAAATTAGTATATCCTGATGCCATATTAATAATAGCAGATAATATTTTAGGCAATTCATCTGCATCACCGTAAGTTATCAGGCCAGATTGCCAAGTTAAGCTCTGCTTGGTGTCTTCATATAAAACTCCCTCTTTAAGGATATTATACCGACCATAATCAATTGGAACTCCCCATCTAGTAGGAACAGGAGAATAATTTAAATTATCGTTAATTAAAAATATATTAGTAACAAGTACCAGCAAAATTAAAACAAGTAAGAAATAATATTTTTTCATATATACTCCCGTTTTATAATACATTATTATAAATTTGTAATACTTTTGCAGATACCTTATCCCAAGTATAAAGTTTTGCCACACGGTGAAGTGCTACTTCCTGAAAATAATGTTTTTTACCTTTATCTTTTAATAACGTTATTACAGCTTCGCTTAATGCTCGCGAATCTCTTGGTGGAACGGTTAATCCTGCATCACCTAATACTTCCGGAATAGCTGAAGTATTAGTAGCAATAACGGGTTTTCCGCAAGCCATTGCCTCAGCCATTACCATTCCAAACCCCTCTTGGAGAGAGGGCAATACAAATATATCACAGCTATTATAATACATACTTAATTTATCTTCAGGAACAAAACCTTCAAAAACTACACTATCAGATACATTTAAAGAAATAGCTATTTTTTCAAGATACTCCTGATTTCCTTCCCCCACAATCAACAAAATAGTTTTTCCACATTCAGAAATAATTCCCGGCATCGCCTTAATTAAATATTCTATTCCCTTACGTTGAATCAATGGGCCAACATACAATAGAATATTAGCATAATTATATTTATTTTTTATTAACGCATTATCATTAGGATAAAAACGCTTCACATCAACCCCGTTTGGCACAATAAAAATTTTTTCTTTTGGTATTCCTTTTTTTACCAGGTCTTGAGATGAATACTCTGAAACACTAATAACTGCGTTAGATATTTTAAAAGTTTTTTTCCACATTCTTGCAAGCATCGGTAAAAATAATATTTCTTTTATACTTCTTATTTTTTCTTCATGATGAAAATGCGATATCAATGGTACATTAGAAATGTCTCCAACAAAAGGAGTAAACGCATGAATGATATCTGAATCCTTAAGTATTTCTTTGTAATACCTGTTTACAAGGTAATTAATTGATAAGTAATCAAATGCAAAAATACTCCCAACTCTACCCATAATATCCCTAGCATCCTTTATTCTATATATATCAATGCTTCTATACCTCTCATTTTTTAAAAGGCCCTTGTTCCTAAAAGTAGTTATTACCCGAACATTATGTCCTTTAGCAGCCAAGTTAAGACTTAACTCTTCTATTACTCTTTCAATTCCTGGATTAAAGCCTCTTTGAGGGTATGGGTATACATGCGTCACAAAAGTAATTTTCATATTACAATTACCTACTCTCCATTCAGTAATTCCATATGTCTAAAGGCATTCTTATAAGTTTACTTAATTGTTGATTCTTGCTCCAAAAATACTCTGACATAATATCTATTTCCTCTTTTTCAATTGAGGGAATGCTTTTATGTCCACTCACGAATGTTTTTATCTTTTTATGAACTCCTGGCGAGCACCTATCATATATAAACTTAAGTGCAACACTTGATATCTGATAGTCCATTAATCTATTAATTTTTCTTCCTATCCAACTTACATTATATGATTTATTTTTAACATCACCAACATCTATATCTACTAGTTCATCTAATTCAAGATGCTTGAAACATTCTCTTACCACATTTTCGGGATTTGATTTTAAACTATCAAAAAGTATAAATTTAAAGGACTCTATTGGAAAATACCTGAGCCATATTTTTAATTGGCCATAATAATTACTTATATCCAAATACATCGGGTTATATTTTATAGCTTCTACAAAATTTCTTTTTTCTCTACCATATCTAACATTATGCCAGTATCCAGCATATGTTCTTTCAATTGGATTTCTTAGAATATATATAAATTTTGCATCACTAATTACTGAATGTATCCTTTTAGGCACATCTATTACCTGTTTTCTCGATTGTTTTAAGTTACTACCTTCGCTCAACGCTGCCATAGAATAACTTGTTGAAGCGTCAATACATACATTATTTAAATTTATAAATTTACTTTTATACCAATCTATCCCTTTATAAAAGTTATTTGAAAAGAAGTGTGTTTCCTTGGGTTTAGATACTGAGATATTTGGATGCTGATCAAGTAAATATGCCAATGTGGTTGTCCCAGCTTTTTGTGCTCCTATGAGATAAGCATTAGGAGGAAACGTCATTTATGAACCTCCAATGAATTAAATTTATAATCCTTAAGCTTCATTTAACAAATAATTATAATATTTTAAGAAATAATCTATTGTTTTTTGGGGGTCATATTTATCTAACCTTTCTGGTATGTTAGACTTTAAACGTTCTCTTAAATCCTTATTGCAGCATAACTTATCCAAGCAGTCATACAATGAGTTAAAATCACCTTTTGTAAATTTTAAACCTGCATCTCCAACAATTTCAGGAGGAGCTCCTACATCTGAAACCACACATGGCAAGCCAAAGCTCATTGCTTCTAAAATAGTTCTCCCAAAAGGTTCTTGCCACATCCCAGGGTGAACAAAAATACTTGATTCTTGATAATATTTCCATATTTTTTCATGTTCGATCTTACCAATTAAAGAAACTGTGTCATTTAAAGAAAGGTCCCTAATTAAATCCTCATAATATTTCCTGCAAGGACCATCACCAACAATTATTAAATGGCACTTGGGATTTTTTTTTACTAACTTTGAAAAAGCTAATATTAATACATCTACACCTTTATGCTTACTTAAGCCACCAACATATAATATCTGAAAATATCCCCCTAAATTTGTAACATCTACATTTTTATATGAGCATGAAATCTTTTCAACAAAATTAGAAATAACGCATATTTTACTTGATTCATACCCGCAACTAATATAATTTTTTTTAACTGAATTACTTATTGCAATATAACCATTCAATCTTTTCATCAACCTTATAATTAATGGATATATTAAGGCATAGTATGGGGATAACAGCTTGAATAAAATAGACCTATTTTCAGCCAGACACCTAATACGACGAATTAAATTGCATTTATTCACCTCACCACATAGATAATGTCCAGCAGGACAAACGCCGGCATAATTATTTAAAGTACCTATTAATACAACCTTACCTCCAAGTAATTTATATAAACCAGCACCTGCCATTGCAAATACATTATAAACGTGGCAAACTTCACAACCTTCCTTTTCACATCTCTTGATATCAAATAATATTCTTGGGATTAGTGTTACTGGAGGAGCGTATAGTTCCATTGTACTTAGGCATTTGTGCTTTATCCTGATAACTCTATCATTTACTTTATTGAGTAAGTTATCTGGATACGTAATTAAATATATTTTAATTTTCTTATATAAAAATTGATTAATTAAAAGTCTTAGAGACTCTTCGCTCCCTCCCGTATGAACGTTTTTTGATGATATAGAGCTCAAAAAAGCAATTTTTAGCAATTTTAATCACCCGTTTTTAATAAACAATTTATATTATTAGCATGATTTAATTTAATATAATAGCATTCCAATAAATCTACAATTTTTCCCCAGTCATACTGTTCCGCAAAACTTATACACTGCTCTTTATAAACATTTCCTCCATTAATTATAACTAAAATTTTTTTTGCCAAATCAGCCGGGGTCACAAGAGAAATTAAGCCATTTATTCCCTCAACTATTAAGTCCTTTGCGGCGTTTTGGTTATGATTTACTGTA